>DHUW01000039.1:6195-7642 GCA_002409365.1 Anaerolineaceae bacterium UBA5224
ACAGCCTGGCTGACCAGCCTGAAGATATCGCGGACAAGCGTCGGATTACGCATCACACCCACGCCTGCTCCGCGACCACAGACACTTTTGGCTGAGCAGCCCATGTTGATATCGATGATATCGGGATGAACTTCCTCTTCAATACGGGCGGAACATTCCGCCATGCGCACCGCATCATTATCCAAGAGCTGCACTGCAAAGGGGCGTTCAAGCTCACGGTAAAGCATTCTTTTCTTCTCGTAACTCTTTTGATTAGCGTAGTCGAGGGTGTTAACAAATTCCGAAACCGAATAAGCTGAGCCCAGTTTGCGTGTGATCCAGCGGAAACTGGCATCAGAAAGCCCATCCATTGGAGCAAGGATCAGTTGCCCATAAATCGGGATGTCACCGATCATCAAGGTCGGCACTTGCGTTACCTGATCCATTTTCAGTCAGTGATCCTGAACAAGAAAGTCACGATTTTATGTGCAGCGACTGCCAATTCGACATAGGCGGCCTCCCAAATTTCAAGGTCAGCCAGATGGCTTTCATCCAGGTTAACCAGTTCAACAGATTTGAAGGGGAGGTTGGGAGTGATTTTCACAGTAATGGTTTCGTCAGACAAATTCACACCGCGCAAGATCCAGCCGGATTCGTTTTCGGCTTCTTTGAGAGCGGTGATCATGAATTCTGAGGGTGTTACAGAAACCATCTGGGCAGTCTCTTCCAAGCGACCTTCCTGCAGTGGTGCGACGATAGGTTCAAGGTCCACCTGGAAAGACTGCGCCAATTTGGCAGCACTGACAAAATCAGTCCCATGGGGAATAATGGCATAGTCGAAAAGGTAAGTTGACTGCTCCTGAGCACCAGGGGTTGGCAAGGGCGGACCTGCCTGACCCTGGCGGTTCCACATGTCATCGCGTGAGAGCCAGCCTATGCAGCGCAGTAAGGTGAGCGCAATATCAGCCTTACCTTGTTCGTTCCGCACAACAGCCACTTCAGGCAGGCCACGGTTGGCGATGGTGAGACCCTGGTTCTCTATACTGACATCTGTAAAAGCGCGTTGAGCCACCTCAGGGCGGGGCAACTCACGCCAGGTGGCGTCGGTTTTTGGCAGGTCAATAGAACGCTCCACGATCTGGAAATGACCATCGAAGCGGGCAGTGTCCACCATCAGCCCTGTCGGGAAGCGCACTTCCAGGCGGTGATCCAGGGCATTGTTGTCAAATACCACCTGGACGTTCACCTGGGGTACACCACAGGTGAGAGTGAGGGCGACATCCAGCGCACAGGTTACCATTTCACCGCTGCGGTGATCTCGTTGATTGCTTAAACCAATCGGGATCTCAAGATCCATGCGTAAAAGCATCATCTCGGAGAGAGAGTCCTTGGTAGTTTCCACGCTGATAATTCGAGGGCTGAAGACACTGTCGTTTTCAGGTGGCGTGTAATTGTACTCATCCCCGCG
>DHUW01000039.1:7912-9224 GCA_002409365.1 Anaerolineaceae bacterium UBA5224
AAAAACTCATTGGAAATGCTTTCCTCCAGTTCTTCGTCGTCCTCCCAGCCAGTGGGCTCGGTTTCTTTCGAAGGCTGGCTGCGCACCCACCAGGTTTGGTAGCCCATGGCAGGCACATCTTTGGCGACGAACGAAAGCCTGGCGGTGGCAACATTGAAAACTTTGACCCGCACTTTCGACTCGGGGTCACTGACCGCGATCAGGTTCATTACTTCTGCAAGAGCGCTTTCCAGATTCTGGATGTCAGGCTTGAGGAAGCTGGAAAACTCAGCATTAATACAGGGCATGTCCGGGTCCTGCCCCAGGTCGGCGCGGATCAGGTGCTGATTGTTGTGCCCGCTTGTACCGGCTCCGCTCAGGAGTGTCATTAGGTTTTTGACCTGGTAGGGGTTTGATTCACGGAATTCGCGTTCTTCGCGTTCCCATTCGCAGGGAACCTCGTTACCTTCCTGGTCTACCACTGAAAAGTCGTAATCATCGCCAGGCAGATCGATATCGACCGAGACAAGGTCGGTTTTTGGGTAAGGCGAAGCATTGAAGACGGTCACGGCTGCAAGTTTGCCTTCCAAATCAGGCCCCTGGGTATCGATTTCTGTTTGAATTGCCGCCAGGCTCTGCTCGGTCAGGCTTTCACCTACCTGGTCAACCTGGTCGAATCGGCTGATCATGTCATTGTGTGTCTCATCGATCGAGCAGCCGCAGATCGAGTCGTGCGGCTGGTTGCTGATCAGCAGCTTCCAGATTTGATGAATGATCGGACCAGGGTCATTGAGGCGATTGCTCTTTTCATGATGCTCGAGGGGCAAAAAGGCAGCGTCCCCGCGCTTCAGTAATTCAGCCCAGGTGCTGAATGGCTCCACCCAACGCTCCAACAAGGTTTCAGAGTAATGGTTGCGCTGTTTGATCCACATGCGCGCAGAATAAACGCCCGGGAGCATATGCGCTTTTTGCGGGTCGCGTAATTCTCCGGAGAGGTTCTGCAGATCAATGGCGTTTTTTTCGATTTCCTGGCTGACAGCTGCCAGGTAGGCGGGCAGCGTGGAATGAACCGCCCTTCTTTCAGCGGTTTCATGCTGATTGTAGTAGCGGATGTGTTCTGGCAGTTCCGGGCGCGGTTCGAGGTGGTCTGTCCCACGCATCATCAAAAATTGGTTGGTCGGGTTGAGGAGCTCCAGTTTGTCGGCTTCCTTGTCCAAATCCTTCAAGCTCTGATCAGGATCCGCTGCCGGCCACTCGGCAATGTTGCCATAGCCATCGTAGAGATGCGCCAATAGAACACTGCTGCCGTCGGGAGCCTGCCAATGCACCAGGG
>DHUW01000039.1:9490-9955 GCA_002409365.1 Anaerolineaceae bacterium UBA5224
AAGGGGTCGGGAATGTAACCGACCATCATGCGCTGTCCAAAAAGTGCACAAATTTGCTTGCCAATGTTCAGGTTGCGAATGGTTGCTTCGGGAGAAACCAGGAATTCATCGGGTAAGATGTACCAGGGACCAATCAAAATGCGGTTTTCCTTGATGTATTTCTGCAGCAGAGGCAGATTTGCCATGCGCATTTGCAGGTAATCTTCCAGGACAATGGTTTGCCCATCGAGCATGAAATGCAAATATTCCGGATCGTTCTCAAGAATCACCAGGAGGTTGTCCACCAAATGAACGAGTTGAAGGCGGAACTGTTGGAAGGTTTTGTACCATTCCCGGTCCCAGTGAGTATGAGAGACGATGTGTAGCGTTTGCATGGGAACTCCTTGACGGATTTTCTGTTTCGCTAATTATGCCATAAAAGAAAGAAAAACTCTCAGAGAACGATCACCAGGGGTGTTCTGCCAA
>DHUW01000039.1:10166-13263 GCA_002409365.1 Anaerolineaceae bacterium UBA5224
ATGGAAAAATGGAACCCGCAGGTGCACGTTCCCTACGAAGACAATTCTCCCAACGCCCAGGCAATGGCATCGGCAACAATCGGATCGTGTTCGGTGAGCGAAGACTTCTCTAACAAGGGGATGAAATCTTTTTTCCCGCTGTTTCCCATTGCAATGGCGACGTTGCGCCTGAAACCCGTGTATTTTGCTCGCCATACTGGTGTGTGGCGGTATTTCAGCTTAAATTTTTCCTCACTCAACCCAAAACTTTCTACCAAATCCGGGAATTTCTCAATCACCTTTTCCTGAAACTGCACATGGGCTCTTTTATTCACAGGGCAGACACTCTGGCATTGGTCGCAGCCAAAAACACGCTTTCCCATTGCCATCCGAAATTCGATGGGTATTGGTCCGCGATTTTCAATCGTCAGGTAACTGAGGCAGCGCCGTGCATCAATTGTGCGCTCAGGCAAAATTGCACCCGTAGGGCAGGCACGGACGCAAAGCTGGCAATCTCCACAGCCGTCCCTTTCAAAAACCCGATCAGGTTCGAGCTCCAGACTGACCAGCAACTCTGCAAGGTGCGTCCAGGAACCATAATCAGGGTGGAGGAGGAGTGAATTCCTGCCTATCCAGCCTAATCCTGCCTTCTGCGCATAGCTTTTTTCCAGGATCGGGGCGCTGTCTACGCATGCGTACATTTCAATATCGTTACCAGCAAGTTCGGTAATTAATTCAGACAGCTTCGCAAGGCGCTGCTTGAGCACGTCGTGATAATCTGGCACCAGGGCATATGCCGCTATCGCGCCGGTCTCTTGACCGGGCACGTTATCTGACCGCAGATCTCCAGACGCCGGATATGTCGAAAGCAAGCTGATCACCGTCTGGCAGGATGGCAAAAGCCTTCTGGGATCGGAACGCATATCCAGCGAGCGCTGGCTGGCAAGGTAAGTCATCCCGGCATGGTGATTCTTATTAACCCAAGCCCTAAAACGCTGGATCCCAGGCACTGGCTCGGGGCTGGTAAAGCCAATAGCAACAAAGCCGAGGCTTTCAGCCCCGGCTTTGATCTTTGCTTTCAGTGACATGTTGTCCCGTTTACAGGTTAGTCGACGTTATATTGGAAATAGAAGTAGCCAAACGGTACATTACTGGCATTGACGATATTCCAGTTGC
The DNA here is from genome assembly GCA_002409365.1 of Anaerolineaceae bacterium UBA5224. Classification (GTDB taxonomy): domain Bacteria; phylum Chloroflexota; class Anaerolineae; order Anaerolineales; family Anaerolineaceae; genus Mesolinea. Next base: position 11,322 of record DHUW01000039.1, read on the forward strand.
TTTTTGCCACGCCAATAGTTTGGGGGGCTGTGAAGTTCAGTGTGAACTGGACGCTCATGGTTGGTGGTACTTCCGTAGGCATCTTGAAGGTGTTTTGGGTGATGCCGAAATTATTGCCATCAACGAATTGGATGTAGTAATCTGTAGTCCAGGTGGTTGTACCGGTGTTCATCAGGGTGACCACAACCGTGAACTTAGCTCCTGAATCCACGATGGAATCATCGGCAGGAGCACTGCGGGTCCATACGCCGGCATCCACACCGGTCGAAGCGGTTGGCGCAGACTTGGTTGTTGTTGCCTGGGGTGAAGGAGTGGTTCCCATGGCAGCCGTTGGGATGGCAGTGATCGCCGCAGTCGCAGTTGCCGTCGGGGCAGTAGTCGCCGTCGGAATTGGGGTATTCGTGGGGCGGGCGATCGCCGTCTTGGTAAATTGAGCTGCTACTGTTTGGGCAACGTTTGTCTGACGGGCTTCCTCAGCCAGCGGGTCTTCTTTTGGTCGGCAACCTGAGATTGCCATTACTAACACAAGTCCAATCAAGAGGACTATTATTATTTTTTTTCTATCCATCATTACACCTTTCACGAGACATATGATAAGTCTTCAATAATTGTGACGTTTAGTTTCTGATTTGTCAAGTTGAGCGGGTCAGGGTTTGATCTCCGGTTTCAACAAATGGATCACATCTCCGGAAGGCGATCCATTCGCCTGCAAAACCAGCACGATCTTCACCTGCTTGCCTCCCAGCGAACCCAGGTCCACATCCAACTTCTGGAATTGCAGATCGTGGACCTCATGCCATTCTGCCAGCTTGTATCGGTTTCCAGAGGAATCTTCATATTGCAGGCTAAATTGCACATCGCAAGCCGTGTTTCCACGCTTGCAGCCTAAAATGGCGGTAAAGTGAGCATTGGCAGGGATGGTCATTGCCGGGAAGCTGCCCTCAAGGTAGGAATCATCGGCATTATATAGCCCCAGCCAGAGAGCTGTTTCATTATCCTGCGAACCATCTTCCAGGATGGGACGGTTGTCCGAATAGATGAAACCGCCGCTATCGCCCGGTTGACCCGGGCAATTCAGTCTGCCTGTCGGGGTTGTCCAGGTGGCAGAGCAATAAGAATCGGACAGGTTGATGCTGTCTCCCCGCACCTGGATTTGCGCCCAAAAGGTGGCATCAGGGTTGCGAAAGGCAAAAATAACACCTTCAGAAGTGCGCATTTTGAACTCGGCTTTGTAGCCTCCCGGTTCGTTCGGCGCTGTAAAAGGAATTGAAATTTCCACGGTCTCACCGGGTGCGATTGCCCTGTCGCTGATCGACAGGTTGTTTGGCGCGCCCATGGCGCTGCCAGAGATGAACACAACGCTGTAACCAGTAGTCCAGGTGCAGGTACCTTCGTTTTTAAGCGTCCAGGTTTTGGTGAATGCCGTTCCCGGATAAAACTGACTGCCATCCGGGATCGTCTCATCAACAAAACCCGCCAGGTTGCAGCCGGAAGGCTCACTTGTTACTGCAGTTGGTGCATTTGTCGCTTCCCGGGTTTCGACTGGAAGCATGCTTGGGGTGGTTTCAATGGGTTGAGGGGTAGGCGTTTCCAGTGAAGGTGCCAGGGAGGTCATGGTCTGGTTGGCGAGATCTGTGGCAACGATGGAGGTCGTCATTGCTTGGATCGTGCTGGCGGCAGAAGTGCGGATGAGGTCCAGCTGGTCCACTGGTGTTGGACTCACCTGGGTACTTGTGCAGGCTGTCAATAGCATAACAACCCCAAGAACCAAGTTGTGTGCAAACCGCTTTTTCATGCTTCCTCCATTAACATTCATGCGTATTTCAACGACTGAGGTTTATTATAAAGGATAGAAATATTGTGCTTTATTCGTTTGATTTTTGCCAGTCAGTCAGGATGACAGTTAAGGAGGTCGAGGAAGTCAGTGGGATTTCTCATTCTG
>DHUW01000039.1:13500-14182 GCA_002409365.1 Anaerolineaceae bacterium UBA5224
CAACAACAGACTACCTGCCGACAAAAATCGTCCTGAAAAAGGTCTTAATTTGAAACTTCTCACCGCTCAGCAAGGTTTGTGAGCTGAACAGGTTCGATACCCCGCGAACGATAAAGTAAACTGTCGCGATCAAAATAGCAAACGAAAGCGCGATCTGCCACAAAGGCACAGCCCCAATCGCCAGCCGGGTCATCATGACCACTGAGGATGTCAATGGGAAAATGCTCAAAAAGACACTGATGAACGAATTGGGCGATCCGATCAATTGGTTGATGATCAAAAAGAGGAAGACCAATGGCATAGTGATGATGAAAGTAGAGTTGTTAGCTTCGCGCAAATTAGGCGCGAGTGCTCCGACCCCTGCCATCAAGCTGCCATAAAGGAAAAAGCCCGGGATGAAATAGGGGATTCCCATCACGATCACCGATGTTGGAATACTAAAGCCTTGAAGGAACGATAAGCTCTGACCACCCAGGTTGAGAATAATGACCGCCGCACCAAGCCAGGCAAACATTTGCAGCAGGCTCGCTGCACCGTATCCCAATAATTTTCCTAAGAACATGTCCAGCGGACTCACAGAGGTAAGCATGATTTCGATGGTTTTGTTATCTTTGTCCTTGCCAACTGCGTTGACCATGAAACTCGCACTCACCAGGATCATCGTGTAGAAAAGGATCATGAC
>DHUW01000039.1:14394-21630 GCA_002409365.1 Anaerolineaceae bacterium UBA5224
AATTCTGATCCCGGGTGTCGGCTGTTTCCGGTGAGAGGTATTCAAAATTGTAGGTTACCGGGTTAGTGTAACGGAGATACAACTGTTGATCGCTCCCCATCAAGTTGTAATTGATCAATTGGTCCAGCGTCCCTTGCTGCACTATTTCTGTGATCATGTTAATTTCAGGTTTTATGTAAGTTACCTTGCCACTTTCCAGATAATCGGGGGCTATCACGAAAAAACCTTCCAGCTGGTTATCCGCGGTACGCTGCCTGGCAGTATTTTCGTCTTCAACTTTGACCAGGGTTCCACCAGTCAACCAATCCGGAAAATTGGTCACGAGCCCGCTTTGATCTACCACGCCAATTGGCAGTGGGTTGGCAACTTCATTTGTGAATATCTGTCCGATGCTTTGGGTTTGATCATCGTTGAGTAACCCGAGCACAAAAAACAGCAATGCAGGGATGAGCGGAACCAGAATCATCATGCGAATGAACGAACGCCTGGTTACCAGGTTCAAAAATTCGAACCTAAAGACTTTCCATAAATTAACCATGATTTGCCTCCTTAACGAAGAGGTCACGAAGTTTGATTTTTTTGTTATATTCCAACAAACCCCGCCTGAATGCCTTTCCAGATAGCCAGAAGACCAATACAACCGAGACGATCAGAATTGCAAAGACCATAATTATTTCCCAGGCTGGGACGGTTGTGAATGCCATGCGCAAACTGAGCGAAAATGGAGCACTTAATGGAAAGTAACTCAGGATGCGCGGCAATGTTCCGTTTGGACCTGTCATGAAGCTATTAAAAAAGTAGAATGGCAGCATCAGCGGTACAACCATCAGGCCGTTGATCGATTGGGCTTCCTCCATCGTGCTCATTGTCGCTCCGATGATTGCCATGAGGCCAGCTGCAACGATAAAGGCAAGTACCAGCAGCCCAATACTGATAGCCAGGTAGCCTGCTGAAAGATCCAGAGTAGACAGGAAAGTTAATTTGTCTCTGAAGATCACTGCCCCTATGACCAGGATCAGCGCCCAAACCAAAATCTGGGTAAACCCAACTGCCAGATTGCCAATAATTTTGCCGATCATCAAATTGTCGGGAGTCATCGAAGTGATCATGATTTCCATGGTACGGTTTTGTTTTTCTTCCACCAATGATTGCAGTAAAAAACCTCCACAGGTCATCACCAGAGCGAAATAAATGATCCCAATGACCGCAGGAACTATTATGTTGTGCCAGCTTGTGCCATCAGATGTTTGGCTACCGTCCAGCGACTCCAGGGAGATTTGGCTGCCAGACATGATGCGGTCGAGATTGGGGATATTCTCCTGGAACAGGAGATTGTCCCTCAAAAGTTGGTTTATCTGGTTGGTCACATCACCTGCCGGTTGTTTGTTCGAGAAATAATTTATCGAATAGGTCGACAGGTAGCTCGATGGAATAACAAAATAACCCTGGAGTGTGCCGTTTTCTGTATCAGCGCGGGCAGCCGCTTCATCTGTATAAGGGATCAGCTTGATGAAAATATCAAAAAAACCGAGATTTTCTGGAACCTGCTGTTCCTGGACGATCAGGTTCGCCTGGTCCACATATCCCACCGGCTCCAGATCGAAGGACATGAAACTGAAGAGGATTGAAAGCCCCATGATAGCCAGCATGCCCACCGGAATCCCCAACAGAGCGATCCAGAAGCGTCGTTTTGCTACATGGTGTGTGTATTCGTACTTTGCGACTTCAATTATCTTCTTCATGACCGTTCCTGCCTTCCTGAACCACTTTGATGAAAATCTCATCCAGGGTCGGGGTGGCGATTTCAAAAGAATTCAAGCCGATCTTATTGTCAATCAATTGCTGCAATATGGCGTGAGGGGTTGTGCCATCCGAGGAAGTCAGACGGTGATACAGCCCTTCTTTCTCGATTTTCGCCACTCCGGGGAGGTTCTCGGGCAGGTCTGAGTCTGTTTGAATCAGAACCTGGTTGGTGGCGAAGCGCTCCCGGACTTCCTTGAGACCGCCTTCCAGCAAAACTGTACCGTGGTCGATCAACACCAGTCTATCGCAGAGTTGTTCAACCTGGTTCATCTGATGGGTACACATGATGATGGTTCTGCCCTCGTTGCGCAGTTCGATCAGAAGGTCTTTTACCAACTGTGTGTTGACGGGGTCAAGCGCGGAAAAAGGCTCATCGATGATGATAATTTCCGGGTCATGGATCAGTGCGGCAATCAGTTGAGCTTTTTGCTGCATACCCTTGCTCAACTCTTTGGTCTTCTTCTTTTGGTGTTCGGTCAGATCAAAGCGCTCCAGCCAGGCCGGCAGCTTCTGATCAATTTCTTCTTTCGTCATGTTTTTCAAAGTTGCCAGGTAAGCCAGGTTGCGATACACCTCGACATCCTGGTACAAACCGCGTTCTTCAGGCAGGTAGCCAATATGATTTAGCTTTTCTTCAGTCATTGGTCCGTCCAATATAGTGACAGTGCCTTTCTCGGGTTGGTAGATATCTAAAATTACACGGATGGAAGTGGTTTTACCCGATCCATTAGGTCCAAGAAGACCAAAAATCTCGCCAGGACGAACGGTGAAAGATACGTCTTTGACTGCCTGCATATCTCCAAAACTCTTGGCGATGTGATTAACAACGATTGTATTCATGGTTGCTCCATTTGCTAAATAATTATCAAGTAGGAGTGTACCACAGCGGAAATGCTTGTCGTTTGGCATAAAATAACAATTACCAAGATTTAACCAATGGCTTTTTCGCTTTTGCCTGTCATTTTGGCAAATTGAAGAATCGTAAAGGCGTTTTGGCTTATGAAAACCATTACCTCAGACTACACAGCGGCTGGGATCAAGCTCCAACCCTACTGTAGGGAACGCTCTTCCGTCGTTCCGATGAATGAACAAAAAAAGAGGGCGATTTCGCCCTCTTTACAAAATCAAAAACAAGCTATTCCTTCTCGTAAGGTGTGCCTTCAGCTGCAGGAGCTTGACCCTTGCCAATGAAGCCGGCCAAAACGATCATCGTGATCAGGTAGGGAGCCATTGCCATGAATTGCGGAGGAATCACACTGCCCAGCAGGGAAAGCTTGGAGCCGATTGCATCAGCGAAGCCAAACAGCAAACCGGCACCCAGAGAACCCAGGGGCATCCAGTTGCCAAAGTTCATTGCTGCCAAACCGATAAAGCCTTTACCAGCTGTCATGCCTTCGTCAAATCTGCCTACCGAACCCAGAGTGAAAAATGCACCTGCGATCCCTGCGACCAAGCCGCTCAAAATGACACCCATATAACGGGTCTTGATCACGTTGATCCCTACCGTGTCCGCCGCCTTGGGGTGCTCGCCGACACTGCGAAAGCGCAAGCCCCAGCGAGTCTGGAAGAGCGCCAGCTGCAGAATGACCAGGATAGCGAACATCAGGTACACAAAAATATTCTGATTGAAGAGGATCGGACCCACCAGCGGGATGTCAGCCAGCAAGGGCAGAGGGACGCGGGTGAACATCTTAGGCTGGTTTAATGCCGGGATCGTTTGCAGGAATTTCTGCGAGATGAAGGCAGTCAAACCGGTAGAGAAAATATTAATGATTGTACCCGCGATGGTCTGGTTGACCTTAAATTTAATGGAGAGCACGCCCAGCAAAAGACCAAGCAAAACTGCGGAGGCGATGCCGCCGAGTAACCCAACCCAGATATTTTGAGTAAGGCTGCCAGCGATTGCTGCAGTCATCGAAGCCATCAGCATCATACCTTCAATTGCGATGTTAACAATACCGCAGCGTTCTGCCAAAATACCCGAAAACGCACCTAACGTGATCGGCACTGCCAGCAGAACGGCGCTTGAAAGCATACCTGCTAGGTTGAGCGATATACCGGCTGCCTGCCAGACCAAGAATGCCAATATCAGACATAGTGCGGCGATACCGACCATCAAATTGGTTTGTCTTTCAAAGCCTTTGACCAATTGATAAACACCAATCACCAGCACGATACCGGCCAGGATGTACAGGGTCAAGCGGGAAGGCAAAACAAGATCACCCAATTTTCCTTGTTCAATGCCACCCGGCGTCATTACAAAACGGGTTGTTAAATCGCCGGCTGTGTTCAGGGCAAAGACCGCAAAGATCAATATTGCGATCAAAACTTCAGCAATGCCCATGCCTATTTTTCGCGCAGGTGAAATTTCCTGGATGTATTTGTGTTCAATAACTCCGGATGCAGTTGTCATGATTGACCTCCCCAACCGCTAAGGAAGACCTGCGCTTCCTCTTGTTTCGGTTTACGAAGACGATAAATTGAGCGAATAATTGCAGGTGCGGCGACGAACATAAGGATAATTGCCTGGATGACGTCCACGATGTCAATCGGAATGGCAGAAACGACCATCATGCGGGTCGCGCCGTTGCGCAGTGTGCCAAATAACAATGAGGAAAGGATCACACCGACGGGATGATTATTGCCGATCAGCGCCAGGGCGATGCTATCAAAGCCGTAACCCGAGGAGAGTCCGAGCGCCATGCTGTGATTGACTGCTAAAATCTGCACCGCGCCAGCCATACCAGCCAGGGCACCTGATAGGGTCATACCCAGGATGATGGATTTGCTGGTATTCAAACCTGCATAACGGGCTGCCCGTGGGTTGGCACCGACTGTACGCAGGTTGAGCCCCCAGGTCGTCTTGAACAGGAGCCACCAAACCAGCCAGGCAACAGCCAGGGCAATGAAAAAGCCAGCATGAAAACGGATGGGAGATCCAAAAAATTGAGGTATTTTGGCAGTGTCCTGGATGATCGGGCTGAGTGGCAATCCACCCGAGCCTGGTCGGGTCATCGGACCTGAAAGCAGCCATTCTGTCAGGCGGAAGGCGATCCAGTTCATCATGATCGTGTTGATCACCTCGTGTCCGCCTGTCTTTGCCTTGAGGAAGCCTGGGATAAACGCCCAGAAAGCACCTCCGACCGCACCTGCCAAAAAAGCCAACGGCATGTGAATGTACGCAGGCAGTCCAGTGATCGAATAGCCAACGAAGGTAGCGCAAGCAGCACCGATGAAGAGCTGACCTTCAACGCCGATATTGAACAGACCAGAGCGGAAACCGAGTGCTACAGCCAGACCTGCAAAAATATAGGGAGTTGACTGTACCAGGGACTCCAGGAGTGGATTGATCGCCTGGCGAATTTCGCGGGCATCTCCACTGCCAAGTGCTTGTATGATGCGCGCAGGGCTGCCCAGCGAGCCGGTGATCAATGCGCCGTAAGCTGTGATGACTTCATGCCATGCCTCGGAGAGCCCTTTAAAGAAAGATTCTCCAAAAGCAGCCCAGACAGTCTGACTTGTGACCGCGATCAGGATTGCTCCGATGATCAAGCCGGTAAGAATTGCCAAAAGTGGAATTAATGCTTTACCCAGGAAAGGCTTCTTTGGCTTGGCTTCGACTGGCTCCTCACCGTTTACTTCATTGAGGAAAATTTGTCCAATATCTTTTTTCTCTTCAGTCATAAGACATCTCTCTACAATGTGGCTTCGACCACAACTGATTCGCCGGTTGGTACTGGACCTTCGGGCATGACCCCAGCCATCAGCAAGCCGATGTATTCTTTGCTGATGCCTTTGTTCGGTACTACTGCGAGCACTCTCCCTCGGTACATGACTGCAATACGATCGGAGAGTTCCATAATTTCATCCAACTCAGGTGAGACCAACAAAACACCTGCGCCTTCATCTCGCTTTTGGACGATTCGTTTGTGAATGTATTCGATTGAACCCACATCCAAACCGCGGGTAGGCTGGGAGGCGACCAGGAATTTGATCGGACGGGAAAGCTCGCGCGCGATGATCACTTTTTGCTGGTTGCCACCGGAAAGCGTTCCGACTGATGTCGCAGCACTGGGTGTGCGGATATCGAAGTTTTCAATCAGTTTCTCAGCGTTTTCCATGATCACCGGATATTGAAGCAACACACCCTTGGAGAATGGTTCCTGGTAATAAGTGCACAGCACCAGGTTTTCGGCGACGCTGAACGGCAGAACAAGACCATCTTGTTGTCGATCTTCAGGAATGTGGGCTGTTCCCAGTTCTGTGATTTGGCGGGGAGTAAATTTGGTCACTTCCTGCCCAAGGATGTTCACCTTGCCAGAAACGTTTTTAAGCAGACCGGTCACAGCGTAAACAAGCTCAGTCTGCCCATTGCCCTGCACGCCTGCCACACCGACGATCTCGCCGGCATGTACATCCAGGTTAACGCTTTCAACACAAATTTCGTCACGGTTGTTCACAACGACAAGGTCTTCGATGGAGCAAACTACTTCACCTGGTTTGCTTTCAGTCTTCTTGACCTCCAGCTGAACTTCGCGACCGACCATCATGGCTGCCAGCGAGTTTTTATCCGCCTGTTCGGGGATGGTTTCTCCTACCACAGCACCGCGCCTGATCACCATGATCCTGTCTGAAATTTCCAGTACTTCGCGCAGTTTATGGGTGATAAAAATGATCGATTTACCATGCTCGATAAGCAAGCGCATGATTACGAACAATTCATCTGCTTCCTGGGGGGTCAGGACAGCTGTGGGTTCATCAAAAATCAGGATCTCTGCATCCCGATAGAGCAATTTGATGATCTCCACGCGTTGCTGAACGCCCACGGGGATATCCTTAACATAACAGGTGGGATCGACCTCCAGGTTAAAACGGTCCGAAATTTCGGTTATGCGCTGGGCGGCCTTCTCGCGGTCCAGAAATCCCAACTGTTTGACGCTTTCGTTGCCAAGCATCACATTTTCTGTCACTGTAAAGACCGGGATCAACATAAAATGCTGGTGCACCATGCCGATACCCTGGGCAATCGCATCGGTCGGTGAATTGATCACGACCTTTTCGCCATTGATAAAGATCTCTCCTTCGTCCGGTTGATAAAGACCGTAGAGGATGTTCATCAAGGTGGATTTGCCTGCACCATTTTCGCCCAGCAGTGCCAGGATTTCGCCTTTATTAAGGGTTAGATCGATGTGATCATTGGCCAATACCCCCGGGAATCTTTTGGTAATCCCTTTCAATTCTAGAATTGGAGCCATAATTATTTGTTCCCTTGAAGATTGATTTTATTTATCTTACCACGCAAAAGGTCAAAAATGAGATTGTCATTTTGGGCGTTTCACTATTTTCAAAGTGCTCTACCTACCATAATTATTCTTGATTTAAAAGCCCTGCATTCCTCAGGATGATGGAAAAATAAAAAAAGGCTGGGAAATT
>DHUW01000047.1:0-10843 GCA_002409365.1 Anaerolineaceae bacterium UBA5224
CTCGGTTGGGAAGGAATGGAATATTCGGGGATGGGTTGGTGGCAGGATCAATTGGTCTTGCTCCCGCAATACCCGAATGGTATTGATGGGAACCTTGATAGTCAGGTATACGCAATTTCAAAGCAATCTCTGCTGAAATTTGCTGAGGGCTCCACCATACAGGTTTATCCTTATGAGGTTTCATTTGACGACGCTGGTCTTTCTGACGAGTTAGCAGGTTTCGAGGGCTTTGAGGCGATCGTTTTCATTGATGACTCAGTCTATTTGACCATCGAAACTCACGGTGGCAACCCGATGAAGGCTTTTATTATTCGGGGGGAAGTCCAGAAAACTGATGACAGGATCGTAGAGATCAACCTGGAAAAATCGACTTTACTGGAACTGCCAACACAAAATAACAACCACAATGCCAGTTATGAAGCCTTGACAAGCGACGGCGTGTATATTTATGCCTTCTATGAACAAAATGGGTTTACTCAAAACGAAAGTCCGTTCGCTGTCAGACTGGATTTGGATTTAAAGGTCGTATCGCAGATTCCGGTGGAGGCAATTAATTACCGCGTTACAGATGCCAGTTTGATGGATGAAAATGATGCCTTCTGGATGATCAACTACTTCTTCCCAGGGGATACTCATCTCGCAGCGGATGAAGACTTCCTCACAACGCGCTATGGTTTGGGGAAGACCCACCTTGAGAACCAACCCTTGGAACGTCTGGTAAAGTTTCATTTAACTGTCGATGGATTCAAGCAGGTTGAGCAGCCACCGATCTACCTGGTGCTCTTGGATAAAAATGAAGCCAGAAATTGGGAAGGTTTGGCTGTGTTGGATGATATAGGCTTCTTATTGGTTACGGATAAATTCCCGAGTTCAATTCTGGCTTTGATTGATGTCAGGTAAATTTTCCGTTATTAATCGGTTGAGATACGGCCAATATCAAAGAATTTACCTTAAAACTGGTATTATTGTTTATAATATTTTTTCGGATGATGAATGAAGATTAGCAAGTGAGGAGTTCTCTTTGACTGAAGCTATTATCAGTGTACCGCCAAAAAAACCTGGTACTACTTTGCACAAACTTAGGACCAGGGAGCAAATTACTGGATATTTATTCATCTTACCCGCCCTTATCATAATCCTAGTATTTGGTCTTTTCCCAATTGGTTACTCGTTATATATGAGTTTGTTTAATTGGCGCGTGACCAAAGGTGCTTTTGTTGGCGGTAAGAATTACCTTCTGATTTTCGGAAGCTGGACAAACCTTCTTATCACGCTGGCAGGTATTGCTCTCATCGTAGTGGCATTCTGGATCTGGAATAACGCCTTCAAGTCTCTCAATAAAGGTCAGAAGGCAGCAAAAATCATTGCTGCGGTCATCCTGATCTTGGGTGGGGTGATTTTTGTCACAGGTTGGGGGTATATGTATGATGCCGGCAATCAGAAATTCCTCAACTCATTGATAGTCACCTTGTATTATGCCTTGGGGACCGTGCCTGCAGAGGTGATCATCGGGATGATCCTGGCTTTCTTGCTTTACCAGGATATAGTCGGTAAAGACCTCTTTAGAATCATTTACTTCCTCCCATATGTGACCCCTTCAGTTACTTCAGCAGTGGTCTTTCAGATCATTTTTTCATTGAGAGAGACCTCCATTGCTAACACGATCATAGGATGGTTTGGTATAAGTCCCCAAAAATGGCGTTTTGAACCCAAACCACTTTTGAATTTGCTTGGACTGGATGTTTCAGGTTTTTTGTCTGGACCAAGCCTTGCCCTTGTATCCATCATAATCTACGGCATCTGGGCTTTCGTTGGCTATAATACGGTTATCTTCCTGGCTGGCCTGGGGAATATCCCTAAAGAGACTTACGAGGCAGCTGAAATTGATGGCGCCAGCAGGGCACAACAATTCACTAATATCACGATGCCACTACTTTCGCCGACAACGTTTTACCTGGTTCTGATCGGATTTATTGGCACTTTCAAATCATTCAATCATATTTACGTACTCAGAACACCCAGTGCAGGAGACTCGGTTATCACTACGAGCCTTCTCATTTTCGATAACTTTTATAAGGCAAATCAGTATGGCGTGGCAACAGCCCAGGCGATTGTTTTATTCCTGGTGATTCTTGGATTGACTCTGGCGCAGAATAAACTGATCGGAGAGAGGGTATTCTATGGATAGTGTAGCCGCCAAACCACAACCAGTCGTCACGATCACTCGTGCAAAGCGCTCCCGTTTCTATTGGCTTGGGCGAATTCTGACTTATGCCATCCTGATTTTTGGTGCCATCATCTTCATTTTCCCGTTTCTCTGGATGATTTCGAGTTCTCTGATGACTCTGGGCGAGACGATCACGCGACAACTACTGCCAAAAGTTCCACAGTGGATCAATTATGTCGATGCCTGGAACCAGGCTAAGTTCTCGAAATATTTTATGAATAGTGTCTTTATTACTTTGGGAACGCTGGCAGGGTTGCTGATCACTTCAATTTTGGCAGGTTACGCTTTTGGTCGCATTGATTTCAAGGGCAAAAACATTGTTTTTGGCTTGTTTTTAGCAACCATGATGATCCCCGAATCGGTGACATTGATCCCAAATTATCTGCTCATTCGAGGTAGTATCATCCCCATTCCTGGTGGAACCTGGTTGAACAAATATTGGTCGCTGACTATACCATTCATCGCTAATGCCTTCAGCATCTTCTTGCTCAGACAGTTCTTTGCCCAAATTCCCAAAGAATTATGGGATGCCGCCCGCATAGATGGCGCAGACCACTTGCGTTTCCTGATCCAGGTGGTTTTGCCGATCAGCAAGGCACCCATTATGACCGTACTCCTGTTCGGTTTTACCGGCTCGTGGAATGCTTTCCAATGGCCGTTATTGGTCACGACTAACGATACCTGGCGACCGATCATGGTCGGTTTGTGGTCTTTTGTTAACGAAGCTGGACCACAAACTCACTTGTTGATGGCAGGAGCAGTGATCTCATTGATCCCGATCCTGATTATCTATTTCCTCACCCAAAAACAATTTACGCAGGGTATTGCAACAACCGGCTTAAAAGGGTAGGATAATTATTGTCAACGATAGCGAGATCCGTCTCGATATCAAATTACTAAATTCAAGATGGAGGTTTTGAATAAATGAAGAGAAAGTTGTTTAGTCTACTTGCAGTCATCATGGTTGCAGCCATGGTTCTTAGCGCTTGCGCGAAACCAACTGCTGCACCTGAAACCCCGGCGCCAACAGAAGCCCCGGTAGTAACCGAAGCCCCGACCGAAGCCCCGGTAGTAACCGAAGCCCCGACCGAAGCACCGACTGAAGCACCAGCTGAAAGCATCTGGGCGAATGTTACCCCCGCCAAGAATATCACTTTCTGGCATCAGCATACCGGTGAAGCTCGTGAAGCAGCGATGGCAAAAATCGTTAACGATTTCAACGCCACCAATGAATACGGGATCACCTTAACCGCAGAATACGCTGGCGGATATGGCGATATTTATACCAAAATGCTCGCCCTGCTCAACACTCCTGACGTCCCTGACATCGTTGTCGGCTATCAGAACCAAATCGCAACCTATCAACTGGCAGATTCGATTTTTGATATGAACACCGTCATCAATGACCCCGTCTATGGTATGCCCCAGGCCGATCAGGATGACTTCATCCCCGCTTTCTTCCAGCAGGATGTTTACCCTCTGTATGACAACCAGCGCTTGGGCTTAGCTCCCAACCGCTCCATGGAAGTTATGTATTACAACATGGATTGGCTGAAGGAATTGGGCTACGATGCTCCTCCTGCTACCCCCGAAGAATTCCGTGATATGGCTTGTAAAGCCTCTACCACACCATTCAGCGGTGCAAAAGCCGAAGGTTCGATGGGTTATGAACTCAGCATCGATACCTCCCGCTTCGCTTCCTGGACCTATGCCTTTGGTGGCGACATTTATGATGGAACCACCAACCAGTACACCTTGAACAGCCCCGCGGCTGTGGAAGCTTTCAAGTTCCTGCAAGGTTTGTTTGCTGATGGCTGCGCCCGCCTTGTCTCCGAAAATTATGGCGATCAGGCTGATTTCGGCAATGGCACCACTCTGTTCACCATCGGTTCAAGCTCCGGCCTGCCTTTCTATACCCAGGCTGTAGATGAAGGCTCTGCCTTTGAATGGTCAGTGGCTGCTTTGCCAAGCACTGGTACACCCAAGCAAGATATTTACGGCGCGAGTGTTTCAATTCCGAAATCCACTCCCGAACGTGAACTGGCTGCCTGGATCTTCATTAAATACTACACCAGCCCCGAAGTTCAGAAACTATGGGCAGAAGCCTCCGGTTATTTCCCGGTGCGCCAATCTGTTGCTGACATGATGACCGACTACATGGCTGCAAACCCGACTTACAAGGCTTCCTGGGACCTGCTGCAGTATGGCTGGTTTGAACCTGCTGTTCCTGGTTATGACTTTGTCCGTGACGAAATCGAAGTTGTCATGGCTGCAGTCGTTGATGACCCCACCCTGGACGTCCAGGCTGAGTTTGACAAGTTGAATGAATTCGGCAACCAAACTCTTGCTGAACAACTCGAACAACTCGCAAACTAATTCTTGTTAGAAGTATGTAATAAAACCTCCCTGTACTTGCAGGGAGGTTTTTGTTTTGCTATAATGATGATGCATGGGGATGCCAGGTCTCGACGGGAGAGGCTGGTTCCGGATTGCGAGCCGAGAGGTGCCGACCTCGTAAAATCAGTACAAAACAACAAGTGCCAATCGCACAAGTTACGCAACCCTTCCTTTAGCTGCATAAGCTAATTGATCGGAAGCTGACCTCCATGATGAGGTCACGTCCCCTGGAGTCGTTTTTCTGACCGAATCCAGCAAGGATGTCATAGAAGTCAGAATGCTGGGCATTGATTCGCGGGATGCCCCTAAGAGAGCCTTCGGGTTCAAGCGAATGGCTTGCTGGTAGTTGCGCAGAACATCTTAAGGCGAGCGAGATTGAATCTTCTGCTACGCTCGTAGAGATTCGAGAGTCTAATCTTTCGGACGCGGGTTCGATTCCCGCCATCTCCACCTAAAAAGCCCCTGATCCCAGGGCTTTTTTTGTTCTTAACCTGTCATCCTGAGGTTTTTTGAAATGATATTTGCAATCGCCTAGTTTTACCAACATTCTTGCGCAGGGGCGAGGAGTTCAATTCTCGCTGTAGTAATGAAAATCTTCCATAGTCTCCCGTTTTGCATGATATGTGATGCAAGTTGCACCTAAGCAAATTCTCGGAAGATGTGGAAGCCTTTTTTAGAAATGATTATTCTTAAATTAGCCTTTGAATATAGATTTGTCTCCTCACCAATGACCCACTGATATAATCAAAATGATTTACAGCTGTCTATAATCTGATGGAGTGATCCATGAAGAAATCCTTTATTTTCATTTTGATTCCCACCGTTATCTTGGCCTTGATTGCTTACTTTGTGGGAGGCATCGATCTCGTACTCGATGGGCTCACTGTTGCGTCAAAAACTGCTGGGCAATCGTCAATAATGTTGATCGTCTCATTTGTTTTGATTGGTCAGCTCAATATCTTGATAACGAAGGAAATACTTGACGGTTGGTTGCAGAAATTCAGTGGAATAAAAGGGATCATCATCAGTGCTTTTGCAGGAGGGCTGTTTCCAGGAGGTCCTTACATTTATTATCCTTTTATTCAATCTTTTAACAACAAAGGAATACCATTTTACATTTTCATCGCATTCATCATGGGGAAAAATGTTTATGATATTTCACGAGTTCCAATGGAGATCAGCCTGGTCGACCCGAAAATCTCCCTAGTAAGGTACCTCGTAACTCTTCCCATACCAATATTGATCGCAATGATTACGCGGCGTTTCTTCCAAGGCAAGGCGATGGATGATGTTTTTATTTCCCCTGGTGAAAAAGAATGAACCAAACAACGATAATTCTAAGTGGGGCAGCTATTATCTTGATTTTTGTCAATGCCAGGAAATCTGGCAAGCAAGTAGAAGGTTTTAAATCCGGATTGAAATTACTGCTCAACTCATTGTCCTTAATTATTTGCGCGTTCATTTTAGCTGGCATGATAGAGGTGTTGATCCCGGTTGAGTTTGTTGAGAACTGGCTCTCAAAAGGAGCTGGCCTAAAGGGAATCTTTTTGGGCACATTTGGCGGAATGCTCCTGGCAATGGGTCCTTATGCTGCGTTTCCAATCATTGGTTCAATTTTGAGTGCTGGTGCGGGTTGGGGGACGGTAGTCGCGTTGATAACCGGCTGGTGCTTGCTGGGTTTGAGCAAAGCACCTTTTGAGACGGCATTTGGTGGCATAAAGTTTTATGTCTACAAAACGCTGATTAGCATTCCATTCTGTTTCGCTGCAGGACTCTTGGCACACCTTGCACAGATGGTCCTCGTTTGATACTGCTTTTTTGCTATCATGAAGTTCGCATAGGACATACGGAAGATTTTCAAGATCTCCTGCAATTCATATTTCAAACTTTGGAACGGCATCCAAGCCCTTTCTTGATTTCGGGAGATAAACTAGTCGAAAGATCGAGACCTACCTCGATTCAATCAACTTTTTCAATTGCTCTTCACTCAAAATTGGAATGCCCAGTTGGAGTGCCTTGGTATGCTTGGAGCCCGGGTTTTCACCCAAAATGAGGTAATCGGTATTCTTACTGACCGAGCCAACGACTTTACCGCCATTTGCTTTGATCAACCCCTCTGCTTGTTCCCGGGAAAGTGTTGGCAGAGTTCCGGTGATGACAAAACTCAAACCATTCAATGGCTGGTTTCCTTTGGCTACCTCGACCGCACGAGGCCATACACCTAAATTTCGAAAGTCTTCAAGTAATTTCTGGTTATCCTTCTCCTCAAACCAGGCACGAATATCCTTCGCCATGATCTCACCGACGCCATCGACCGTGTTTAACTCATCAATGGTAGCTTCTGAAAGTGCATCAAGGCTTTGAAAAGTTTCACTCAATTTTTCTGCCGCTACTTCTCCTACACCTCTTATCCCTAAAGCAGTGATAAAACGTGGCAAGGATGGGTTTTTTGAAGCCTGGATCGCATCCAGGAGGTTCTGTGCTTTTTTGGGACCAAATTTTTCCAGACCAAGCAAATCAGACTCCTGCAATCTGTAAAGGTCAGCAGTCGAATGGATCAGACCAGCATCTACCAGCTGCAAGACGATTTTTTCCCCAAGCCCTTCGATATCCATGGCACCACGAGAAGCGAAATGCTCAATATTACGACTCAATTGAGCCGGACAGCTGGCATTGATGCAATACAGGGCAACTGTTCCTTCTTCTCTTTCAACCGGAGCACCGCAGGAGGGACAATGGGTTGGTATTTCATACGGGACTTGGCTGCCATCCCGCTTTTCTGGCAGGGAGGCGACAATGTAGGGGATCACTTCACCAGCGCGTTTGAGCAAAACGAAGTCCCCAATACGAATATCTTTGTCGGCAATATAATCGAAATTGTGCAACGTTGCCTGCTTAACCACCACGCCACCAATTGGGGCAGGTTCAAGGATCGCCAGCGGGGTCAATGCCCCTGTCCGACCGACATTCACCTGGATATCCAATAACTTGGTTTCTACTTCCTCTCCCGGATATTTGTAAGCTAGTGCTCCTCGGGGGTCTTTACCGACAATGCCAAGATCTTCAGAAAGCTGGCGATCATTGATCTTGATGACCACTCCATCGGCATCATAAGCCCAGGTGTGCCGTTTGGTGGCCTGTGCTTCGCAGATTTCAATGGCTTCCTGGATATTGGCTGCCTTCCAACGCAAGGGGTTGACCGGTAAGCCGTACGAAGCTATGGTATCCAAAATGGCTTCCTGAGTCAGTGGCAAGGGCTCGCTTGATTCGACGATCTGGTAAAGATAGAGCTTCATAGGTCGTTGAGCTGTGATGGCAGGGTCCAGCTGGCGCAATGAGCCGGCAGCGGTATTGCGAGGGTTGAGGTAAGTCTTGAAACCCTTCTCCTCCATTTCTTTGTTTAATTTTTCGAAATCAGATTTGGTGATGAAGGATTCGCCTCTGAAAACAATATGATCCGGGACATGGACGCCTGGTTTGATGGGGATGCGCAAAGGAATTGTCGGCAGAGTTTTCAAATTTTCAGTAATATCTTCGCCGACGATGCCGTCACCCCGGGTGGCACCCAGGGTGAACAATCCATTATCATAGGTCAGCACCACGGTGAGTCCATCCAGCTTGGGTTCGAGGAGAAAATCGGTTTTGAGTACGCGGTTATCAACACGCGAAATTCGGTCAAACCAATCCAGGGTAGCTTGGGGACCGAAGCCGTTCGCCAGACTGAGGATCGGTGCGGGATGCCTGACTTTTTTGAATTTATCGGATAGCTTGCTTCCGACCCTCTGCGTGGGAGAGTCTGGTGTGATCAGCTCGGGGTGGAGGGTTTCAAGCTCCTTGAGACGGTTGAAAAGTAAATCGTAATCATAATCGCTGATCTCGGGTTGATCGAGAGTGTTATAGAGGTAACTATAATAGTTGACTTTATTACGTAATTCTTCAACTTCCTGGATGATTTTGGGATCAGTTGTCATGTTGCCTCCACTACTGACAAAAACACATATATCTCCGCTGGGATTCGAACCCAGATTGCTGGCTTCGGAGGCCAGTGCCTTATCCATTAGGCCACGGAGACGAGAGCCTTTATTATATCAACGAATGAAAGATTTCGTAGATTTTGTGCGATTAACACTTGTTGATAGAGATCAAAACCATAAAAATAGAACGGTCAGATGACCGTTCCTTTTAATTGTTCAATAAATTACTTTAGTTTTTCCAACATCTCTGGATAGTGCTCAACCAACTCAGGCATGCGTGTGGCGTCGAATTTAATTGCATCGCCTGTAAAGCGGGGCAAAATGTGGAAATGGAGATGGAAAACGGTTTGAGCACTATGAGGTCCGCTGTTGTTGAAAAACTGAAAACTGTCAATTCCAAGTTTCTCTGAATAGAGCTGGCAAACCTGGTGCATCAAAGCGGTCACATCCTGTACTACTGGCAGGGGAACATCGATCATATTTCTGTAATGTATCTTGGGGATCACCAGGGTGTGGTAACGGGCAATCGGCATGGCGTCCAGGAATGCCATACTATTTTCATTTTCCAGTACAGTCCAGGTCTTAAGACTTTTATCTGCCATGGCACAAAATACACAATCTTCCATTAGTCCTCCAACTCTGAAAAGTGCAATGCTATACGCTCTATCCGGCAATCCGCAGGGTCAATCCCAAGCAGTTGCAAAATGTCATCGGGTCTGGCATTTCCTCCAGGTGTTGATGAAAGCTCGAGATCGATCACTGAATCTTGACCAGAAAAGTTGTAATTCAGGATCAGTGGTTTGTAATCGATGGTCTTGTCTCTACGAGTAACCGGAATTTCAGGTTGGGCCAGGATCTGCTCAAACTTATGTTTAAATTCTTCCTTAGTGATGTCCGGTGGCAGAGCAATCTGGTATTCACTGGAGAGCAGAGAACCTTGCAATGAAGGCAGTGAATTTTCCACCTGGCTAAGGTCGATGATGCGGATCTCGGAGGGCAGAGCGTTTTGCAGTTTTTCTCGGATTTCCAAGGCGTCGATCGGTTCATCCAACCAAAAATCGAGCATTTCTGCACTGCTGGTGAAGCCAAGAGGTAAAGCACTGGCAAGATTCAGGCGGATATGTTTGTTGAAGCCTTGCGTGTAGCGAAGAGGTAGCCTGGAACGTCGCAAAGCTCTTTCAAATATGCGCTGGGTATCCAGGTGTCCGATAAACCGCAAATTACCGGTTTTCGAATAGCGTACTCTGATGCGAATCGGTGTTTCACTCATGGGCACCCCCAATAGCTAACTGTTTCAGGTGGGCGCTGGTTGCCAAAAGTATCCAGGATGCCGCAAGAATAGCAGACATTTCGACAATCTTTGCGGGTGCGACCCAGCTGGCTCCATTCAAAGTCGCGTTTTAAGTAGTTCTTGGTTACTCCGATATTGATATGATCCCATGGCAGCACTTCGTCCAGGCTTTTTTCACGGTAGGCATAGAAGTCTGGATCTAGATTTTGGCTCGCAAAAGCGTTGCGCCAAATCTGCAGGTTTTCGCGTTCTCCCCAGGCGTCAAACTTCGCCCCATTCTCCCAGGCATTCTGAATCACTGCTCCAATCCGGCGATCACCGCGCGAAAGCCATGATTCCAATAAGGTAGAATCAGGAATGTTATATGACATCTTAATCCCGGCTTTGCGTGTGCCTGCTTTGAGATAATCCAGCTTTTCCTGGATGATTTCCGGTCTTTGGACTGCCAGCCATTGAAAAGGTGTATGGGGTTTGGAAATCAGCGAGGCGATACCAAGATGGATCTTTACACTCTTTCCGATGATCTTTTTGCCAATTTGCTGGACTTTGATGCCAGCTTGAAGAATGGCATCTACATCTTCCATTGTTTCGGTAGGCAGACCGATCATGTAATAGAGTTTCAGCGACCGCCAGCCGTTTTCAAATATTTTCGTGACGGTTTGATAGAAATCTTCATCGTCCAGCGGTTTATTGATCACGGCACGCATACGCTCGGTGGCGGCTTCGGGCGCGAGCGTGAATCCTCCACCGGGTTTTAGCTCTTTCAGCTCGTCCATCAGGTCGATCGAAAATGACTCGATCCGCAGGGAGGGCAGACTGAAAGACAGGTTTCGGTCGTGGAAAGTTTGGTGGACTTTTTGGGTGAGGTCCAGGATTTCGGTATGGTCAGAGGAGGAGAGCGAAAGCAAACCGACCTCTTCAAATCCGGTGGCATTCAGTCCGTCTTCAATCACT
>DHUW01000047.1:11092-20430 GCA_002409365.1 Anaerolineaceae bacterium UBA5224
GCAGCCGCGCATGATCTCAACAGACATGCGGTCGTGGACGATCTCAACATTCGGCACCAGGAACCTGGAAGGGTGAGTCGGCAAGTTTGCCACGATGCGTTTTGTGACCCTTGGGGGAACGTTAGGCAGGTTGGGATCGAAGCTGGCAATCGTTCCATCCGGGTGATAGGTCACGTCATACAGAGATGGAACATAAACCCCAGGGATTTGCGCTAATTTAAGCAGTAGTTCGCTTCTGGGTCCGGCTGTCTTTTTCCAATAACGAACAGTGTTTGAGATCTCTACGGAAACTTCTTCGCCTTCACCAATCGCAAAAGCATCGAAAAAATCTGCCATTGGTTCAGGGTTGAAACACGCTTGCCCTCCACCCAGGATGAGCGGATCGCTTTCGCCGCGTTCACTTGCCCTGACATTTATGCCTGCCAGATCAAGGATATTCAATACGTTGGTGTAGATCGATTCATAAGGCAATGTGAAGCCGAGAATGTCAAAATCCTTTAGGCTTTGTTTGGATTCGAGCGAAAACAACGAGATATTGTTCTTCCGCATCTGTATTTCCATATCAACCCAGGGAGCAAAACTGCGCTCTGCGAGGACTTTCTCTTCAGCGTTGAGAATTTGGTAAAGAATCGCCAAACCAAGGTTCGCTGCTCCGATGTCGTAGATATCTGGGAAGACCAGGCACCAGCGCACATCCACTGAGTCCCAGTCTTTGATGATCTGGTTATGTTCTCCGCCGACGTAACGCCCGGGTTTCTCTACCGAATAGAGTATTTTTTCAATCAAACTGATATTACTTTTTGGCACAAAACATCCTATAGATAAATTTCTTTTTCAAAAACAAACAGATCCAAATTTGGAAAATCACGCTCAATCACATCAGACACAAGCTGCAGGTCTTGCTCGAGCAGGACCGTGTTGGACCTGACCATGGTCATTTCAAGCTCGATCAGGTGATGATTGTCCTGGTTTGCTTTTTCAATAACCGAAAGATTATACTTTTTTAAACTGGTAAGTAAAGCCGATAAAATTGAGCGCTTCTCTTTCAGGCTCTCACAACGATCAATTTTTAGTTTCAACTTACTGTAAGCATAAGGCACGATTCAGGCTGCTTTCTGCACAGGATTCAAAAGAGTTCCCAATCCATCAATAGTAACGGTCACCAGATCTCCATCGACCAACGGACCGACCCCTGCAGGCGTGCCGGTGAGAATGACATCGCCTGGCATGAGTGTCATGATCGAGCTGATGTAGATCATCAGCTTTTGGGAGTTGAAGGTCATATCCTTGGTTGAGCCCATCTGGCGCAAGGCATGGTTCACATGACAACTGATCATGGCATCGCTGGGGTTAAACTCGGTATCAATCCAGGGACCAAGGGGGCAGAAGGTGTCAAAACCCTTGGCACGCGTCCATTGCCCATCAACCTTTTGCAAATCGCGGGCTGTCACATCATTGGCGATGGTGTATCCAAAAATCGCTTCGTTCACATTTTCCTGGGTTAGGTTCTTGGAGACTTTTCCAACCACGATCGCCAACTCTGCTTCGTGTTCCACCTGTTTGGATTGCCCTGGAATCAAAATTGGTTCACCACTGGTGATCAAGGATGACGGAGGTTTCATAAAAATCATGGGGTAGGCTGGCAACTCGTTGTGCATTTCAGCGGCATGTTCGGCGTAGTTTCTGCCAACAGCAAGGATCTTGCTGGGTTGGCAAGGCAGCAGAAGTTCCAACTCTGAAAGAAGCATGGTTGCTTCAAACCGGCGAAATTCGCCGAAAGGATCACCCTGGATGAGTCCAACTTTTTCCTGGTAGATCCAACCAAATTGAACCTGACCATTTTTGTCTTTAAATCGTATTATTCTCATTTTTCGCTTATAATATTCTTTCCGGGCGGATAGCTCAGTTGGTCAGAGCGCATCTTTTACACAGATGAGGTCGCAGGTTCGAGCCCTGTTCTGCCCATAATCTATTTAAGTTTACACTTATCCCCAGAAATCGAAAGCGTTTCCGGGGATTTTTGTTAATCCTTCTAGAAGATCTACCTCTTCTACTTCTTCAGCGCTGCTTTCATCACTTCCGTGTCTGCAATAAGAGCGATATTCACACCAGGCACACTTCTGCTCATCTGGCGTGGAAACAAATTCTTCTGCCTGGAGACTTCGGATCAGATCGATCAAGGTTGTAATTTCCAGTTGGTATTTCTGCCAGTCAGCGTGGGTACTTTTGATCTCAATGGTTTTATCAGGGAAGTTCGCCTCCCAGTAAACTAAAGTCAATTTTGTTGATTCGTTATCCATGAAATGGAGATCAAAAACGCGGGAAATAACCAGGGGGTAAAACTTACTTTGCATTTGCTTTTGAAGAGTGGAAGCCTTCGGCAAGTGTCTGGAGGTTTTCCAATCATAAATCTTAATCTCTTCATCCTCAATTTGGAGCAGATCGACCTTTGCACTTAAAGGATAGCCTTCAATTTTTGTTGTGAAAGTTTCTTCAGGCGCGATCTTACCGCTGAGAGTTGACATCGGGCTTGCCAGGAAATTCTCAAACCAGGCTGCAACCCGTGTGTCGGGGTCGGCATCAGCGATTTTACGCAAAAGAGCCGGCTCAATATTGAGGAAATGTTGATGAACCAGGTTATGAAGACGAACGCCTGCGTCCCTGTCTTGTATGTACTGCTGGTCACTCACCAATTGGGCTGGCCAGATCAATTTCTTAATATACCGCAGATAGAAACGCCGCCGGCAAAAAGAAAAGGTTTGCAAGTTGCTTTGTGAGAAAGTGAAATCAGGAGAAATGAGATCAGCCATTGTTTACCAACTTTGAAAGGTACTGAAAAGGCAGTGAAGCGCGTTGTGAATTGTAGGTTCCAGTGTTCCAACTGATCGTCAGTGATTTTTTCGCGCGAGTTATCCCAACGTAAAAAAGGCGCAGGCGTTCCCGGGCGACATCATCGCGGGCGTTTTGTTTATCATAGGAGCGCATCATAATCCCACCGGCACTTTCGACCTGCAATGCTTCCAAGTCATAGAACAGTTCGGCTTCTAAATTCCGTCCGCCGGCGATGAACCTTTTTTCTGAGGCATAGGTCTCATTCGGTTCTCCACCAGGATAATCGTAATTGTTGGCAGAACTGAGGAAAACCTTGTCCCATTCGAGACCTTTCGACTGATGCGCGGTTGCTACGATCACCTTGCCGCGGTAGTTGTTCGGATCAAAGCCATCTTCTTTTTGGCTGAAAGCATTGAAACCACGGCTATTCCTGGAAATCCCCGCCAGCTCATTCAACACCTCCATCTCGGACCAGTGTGGGTTATTATCCAACAGTGTTTTGATGAACCCCGATATCTTGTGAATAATGGCTAGTTCAGTGTCATCCAGCACAAGGTCCTGGGCAACCACTAAAACCAATTGGTCTAGCGGCAAGATCCTGGCTGCATGCCAGCGTTGCATAGCCTGGCGAAAGCTCATCAACATCTCGAGAGAAGTCTGATTTAAGCCCTCATTTTCCAATTCCTCAAGCCAATCTGTATTCTCGGGATAGAGGTAATTTTCTGTGTATTTCAAATCCTGAATGAGTTTGCTTGTTGACATGACCAGTGCTGATATCTCGGGGTCATCTTTGTGGTGGCGGTAAAACACTTCAAAACAGCGTGCCAGGTGCCCGGCATTCAGCGGATCAAAAAGGGATTTCAATATCAAGACGATTGCTCCTGCAGAAAGACGGGTCTGTTCCGGGACTTTCATGAGTACATCACTGACATCAATGTTTTCATCTTTTAAAAATTTGACAATATCAGAGGCACGTTTGTTCAGGAAAGTCAGGATTGCCACTGTGCTGTCCGGATTTTCTGTAAGCCAGGATTTCACCTCTCTGCCGAGAAAAATTAGTTCCTGGTCCGAGGTCATCGTTCGATCCTCAATGTGGATACTTTCAGGATGATTTTTCGGGTTTTCCTGCGGGTCCCCAGGTTGGGTGGGCTGAATGTAGGGCTCAGATAGGGCATCACGGATGGCAAAGTTGGGGTGCGAATCTTGCACCCAGTCGATCATTGCATTTGCCAGGTCGATAATGCAAGGAGCGGAACGACCGGAGACCGGGAGATCCACAGAGCGGACATCCTCCCTCAAAATAAACGATTTGAGCAAATTTGGGTCCGCCGTGGTGAAGCTCTCGTAAATAGCCTGGTTTGGATCACCAACCCTTACCCAGTTTCCGCTATCGCCTACCAACGTGTCCAGGATCGCTTGCTGTGATTTGCTGGAATCCTGGGATTCATCTTCGAGAATGTAAGGCCAGCGGTGGCGCAGTTGTTTGGTGAGGTCCGGGTCAAGCCGCAGGCATTCGAGGGCGTAACGGATCATATCGTCAAAGTCAATCGCACCTCGGTAATTTAGGGCAGCCTGGTATCCCCGATAAATGCCGAGGCAAATGGACATGAGCGGGTTGGATTCAGGATCAGAGAGCCAATTCTCCAACTGGCTGATGCTGATTTGCTTGTCTTTGACCGTCTTTATCCAATTCTTTGATAATCCTGATAGGTAATCGCGGAAATCTGTCTTGATTAACTTTTCGCGTTTCTTTTCGTTCAGGTCTTCACTGAGCAGGCTTGTCAGAAACCCGAAATGATTTTCCATCGACTGGTCAACAAGGTCGCTCAAAATTTCATTTGATTCAGCTTCATCAATGATGCTAAACTCGTTGGAAAGGCCGACAAGTTCCGGGCGTTCATGGATGATATCGGTAGCCAGACCGTGTAATGTCCGCACGCGGTACCCAAACCCTTCAATCAATCCGCTGGCACGCAGCTGCTCACCTATTCGATTGGAGAAGTTATCGGCTGCTGAATTCGAAAAAGTGACCACCAGAATTTCCTGGTCAGGCTCCAGGTCGGTCGAGAGGATCAGTTTCACCGCCAGGTTGGAAAGGGTCCAGGTTTTCCCGCTTCCTGGCACCGCGGAAATTCCCATCAAACCCTCGCGATAGGTCAAGATCTCTTGTTGCGAAGGGCGTAAAAGTGGTTTATCGCTCATTTTTACTCCGAATCGCCTTGCGGAACAGGTTCTGGAAGACAGTCAGAAGTTGACCGCGCTCCTCGATCCCGGCTTCGTTGTAGTCAGATGTAAATGCAAAGACTTTTTCACGACAACGCAAAAGCAAGCCGCTGAGCGTGCGCTGCAGGTTCGCCTGGTTGTAAGCAAGCTCGTCATCGGCTGTCCATTGCTTGCCTGCCTGCCAGTTCGCACTGAGGACAATCGGGTGAGTAAGCGGTTGCTCCAGGCGTTCGTACCAGCCTTTGCTGCCGATATTGAGCCAAAATTGGTAGTCAACCGGCTCATTTCGCATCAGGTAACTCATCACAGGAGCGATCAAAACATTTTCGCTGGGCTGAACCTCCCAGCCCGATAAATAGAGTGCAGAGATCATACCTGAATCGATGGCTTGAATAAAAGCCTGGCTTGCCAGGTTTTGGTCTGTTTGTGTTGATTGATCCAGGGAAACAGAAAATTTTTGGTAAGACTCCATCAAAATCGCTGTGCTGGTGCCGGATCGAAGGTCGCCCTCAAAGCGGAAACCGGGTTGGGAGAGCACTTCCCCGAAAAACCGACTTAAAAAACTATCGAACGGTTCTGCCGGATCGGTTGCGAGCAGCCAATCGTAAAGTTCTGAATAACGCTCAATTAATTCAGTAGGGATACGATTGGAGGTCTTAGGTTCCGGCAAGACAGTCAGATACGGATTATGCTGATCAAAATCACCAAGCAGAAGATGAGATCGGTTGAGGTCCAGCCCATCGATGGCATTGGTCAAGGCAACGGCAGTATCAAGGTAACTCACCCGAATCTTCCAACCTGGATGGGCAAACTTGGACAGAATGACCAGCGTTTTGATCACCGGGTCCTGCATGAGAGAAGAAGATGGCTTCTGAATGCTGACCGGAATACCAATCGCTTCCAAACTGTGACTTAAAGAGAATCGGAGACTATCGGAAACATAAGGTGCCAGGATGGCAATCTTTTTTTCATATCCGCCAGGTGAGGAACGTATTGCTTCAATTTCTTTCGTCAATTCTTCTAGTAGTTCAGGGAAGAAACGGAGCCTTTTCGCAGGGAAACCGATCGTTTCATCGATCAACTCCTGGCTGGGTTGGCAGTCCTTCATATCCTGGAAACAATTTCTGAGTTGCTGAATTTGTTTTGAGCTTACATAGTTCTCAGTAGTAACATAGGATTGCTGACACAACTTTTCGAGTGAAAGCGAAGAGAGCGGGTCAGCACCCAAAAAACTACGGTAACCTGCCTGGTCATCATGAATGATCAAAGCACTTTTCAAATTTGGTAACCACTGGGAAATTATTTTGTGCACATAAGGTGGATCTTCCTCTGAGTTATCGTAGATCAGATGAATGTACTGATTGGTTATGTACTTCTGAAAAGTCTGATTAGGCCAGAGGATATTACAAAAAAGTTCAACTTGTAGTGAATAATCGACAAGGTTGTTTTGCAGACAATAAGTGCGAAACTGATTAACTGCCTCCTGCACATCGTTGAACACATTCTGACGAGTGGAATCACCAATAAAGGCAGACGAAAGACGCTGCCCAATATCAGTATGCGGGAAACCTACCAGTGCTGATTTGTTCAGATTATCGATGATCTGGGAATAAAGCCGGTTGAGTGGTAGAGTGATATTGTTGAAACGTCCCTGGTCGATCATCGGGTTTACGATTTTTGACATGTAATATTGCGACGTTTCAAGCGTTAGAAAACGAGGTCCCTCGTAAGGGTGCTCAAAAACTTGGTGGCTGGCGATGATCGGCCAAAAAAGGCTGATCATCCTGCGCACCAGGCTGCTCATGGTTTGGATGCTGACGCCTTCGCCTTCAGAAATGCCGGATTCACCTAAAAAACGGTGAAAAGGCTCCGCCAGACTTCTTTGGGGCACCAGGACCAGTGTGGTTTCGTTGGAAAGTCGCTCTTGAGTGCTAAGAATATTGTTTAGCCGCAACAAGGCAGCGCTTGTCTTCCCAGAGGAGGCTGGTCCGCTGAGGAAAAGACGGGGAAATTCGACGAAGTCTGCTATATTTTTCTGGGTTGCGTCAGGCAATTGTGGAAGTATGCTTGTCATGATATCTGAATTATAACGTTTGAAGCTGCCCGAGGGGTTTCGCGTTTCAATCGGTTTTCATTGTTATAATCCTTCTGACAATCAACCAGGAGAGGACCAATGCAATCATCACTCAGCCCATTTTTTAATGCGAAAGGTGTCGCCATATTAGGCGCATCGACCAATCCAAAAAAACTAAGTCACGGAATCCTTGAAAACCTACTCACCTTCGGTTACAAGGGTGGAGTTTATCCGGTAAACCCTAAAGCTGATTTTATTCTCGGGCAAAAAGCATACGCGTCTCTAGCTGATGTACCTGACCCGGTTGAGTTGGCGGTAGTTGTTTTGCCTGTGACCATTATCATGGAAACCATGCGGGAAATTGGGGAGCGTGGGATCAAGAATGTTGTGATCATCACCGGTGGGTTCAAGGAGTTGGGTCCCGAAGGTGCAGCCATCGAAAAATCGGTCAAAGATCTGGCTGCAAGTTATGGAATGCGAGTGGTTGGACCGAATTGTGTCGGCACAATGGATATTCGCACCGGGTTGAATTCCACCTTCATCAAGGGCATGCCACCTGCGGGACCGATTGCGTTTATCTCCCAGTCCGGTGCGATCTGCGGTGGCGTGATAGACCTGATCATTAATTCCAAAATCGGTTTCTCTCACATCGCCAGCCTGGGCAACATGATGGACGTAACGGAAACGGACATGCTTGAGTATTTTGCCCAGGACGATAACGTTAGGGTCATTGCCATGTATACAGAGGGCATCCCGGACGGGCAACGATTTATAAGCCTGGCGAGGGAAGTCTCGAAAACAAAGCCAATTGTCTTTTTGAAAGCCGGTAAAAACGATGCCGGCGCAAAAGCAGTAAGTTCACACACTGGTTCACTGGCTGGATCTTATGCCGCATACCAGTCAGCTCTGAAACAAACCGGAGTAATTGAAGTATCGACCATTAACGAACTCTTCAACCTGGCATGGGCTCTGGGCAGCCAGCCGCTGCCTAGGGGCAAATGCGTAGCTATGACCACCAATGCCGGTGGGGCAGCTGCACTGGCGGCGGACAGTCTCGATTTCAATGGCTTTGAATTGGCGAAGATTTCACCAGCTATTCAAGCCAGACTGAGGGAGAAACTCAACCCCAGTGCACAGGTCTCCAATCCGGTCGATATGCTTGGCTCAGTCAGCCCGGAAGATTATCTTTGGAGCTTGAGTAATCTGGATAATGACGAAGGTGTGGATGTTTTGCTGCCGATTTTGGTGCCGCAAGCCCTTGTGGATACACTCGGAGTTGCAAAAGCCTGGGTTGAAATTGGGAAAAAGACCGAAAAAACACTGCTGACTTGCCTGATGGGCGAGCGAAGTACCAAGGAATCTGAGCAAATCCTTAATTCAAATCGTGTCCCGGTTTACACCTTCCCGGACCAGGCTGGTCCTGTTTTGAAGGGCATGTGGGAATATAAAAAAGTGCTCGAAAGAGAAGAATTTGAAGCGATCACCACACAACCTGCGTGTGAACTGGCGTTGGAGACTGCAAAAGCTGCTATTGGTGATCGAAAAGTGATTGGA
Organism: Anaerolineaceae bacterium UBA5224; assembly: GCA_002409365.1. Classification (GTDB taxonomy): domain Bacteria; phylum Chloroflexota; class Anaerolineae; order Anaerolineales; family Anaerolineaceae; genus Mesolinea. The sequence continues at coordinate 19,776 of DHUW01000047.1, forward strand.
GAATATGAATCAAGGCTGTTGCTTGATGCCTATGGCATACCAAACGTGTCAGGTGGACTTGCCAGGAGCGCGGACGAAGCTGTTGCCTTGGCTGAAGAAATCGGCTACCCGGTTGTTTTGAAAATTGTGGCAGAAGGAATTCTGCATAAGTCCGACGCTGGTGGAATAGTACTTAACCTTCATAGTAGCGAAGAATTGCGCGTAGCTTATGATAGTTTGATCGAGCGAATTAAAATGAACGAAACCTCAGCGAAGATTGTTGGTGTGATGATTGAGAAGATGGCTGATAAAGGAGTTGAGGTGATCGTCGGTATGCGAAGAGATGTCACCTTTGGACCGCTGATGATGTTTGGAATGGGTGGAACGATGGTGGAATTAGTTAAGGACATCCAGTTCCGTGTAGCGCCGCTTTCGAATGAAGATATCAAATCGATGGTCGCTGAAACTATGGCAGGAAAACTGCTCAACGGTTATCGCGGGGCACCGATATCCGACTTTGATGCCCTTTACGATGTTATCGGACAGCTCAGCCGCCTGTCACTGGAACATCCGGAAATCCAGGAGATTGAGATCAACCCCCTGATCGTTTATCCAGAAGGACAGGGTGTTGTCGCTATCGACAGTCGGATGATCCTGTCGTAATATCTTGAAAACA
>DHUW01000047.1:20610-21715 GCA_002409365.1 Anaerolineaceae bacterium UBA5224
AAAAAGAGCTGTGTTTGCCACAGCTCCTTTTGTTTAAAATAGATTGAATTGGTTCCTAGTGACTGTTATTCCTTCACTTTGTACTCACTCAAACTGACCATGTCATCCATTGACCACTCTGTCGAGGGTACCAAATATATTTTCTTCGAATTGTCGTCGACGATTATTTGCGGATAGTAAGCATTCCGGCAACAAAATATTTCCGCAGCTTCTTCAAACGAATCTGCTCTGACAATCTGGAAGGTCTTATCCAGGAAAAACTTCGGTAAATCATGGATACGTTAAAAATTCAAAATTCTCCTTTTCTCCCCCACATGGTGAACGCAGGAATGTAATACTGCAGTAATTAACTAGTAGCTTATGAACGAAATTTTATTTGTTGTCTATTCTGAATTTTTCCAAATCCATGAGGTCGTCAAGCGACCACTTCGACAGGTCGAATGGGACAAGGTAAAAGCCTTTGAAAGTATCAAAGATAAGCATTTGCGGATAACCACCCCCGTTAATGGCATAATCTTCCGCTGCCTCTTCCCATGACCTGGACAAAAGAACCTGGTACTTTTTCTTGATTGGCAAATCCTTCGAACCATCTAGAACATATCGTTTCACAATTCCTCCTCGATTGTTAATGTGCGGTTGGACAACTCTTGTTCAACGAACAAGACATTAGCTTACTTGATCTATTACTTATGCTTTAATCGGATTTCAACCTGATCCAGAGCAACGATTCCCACTCTCGTTATGTCTCTTGATTATGAAAGTTTAATCATAGTAGAAATTTGCCAAATTCAAAGATACAGAATAGTGACATCGTCAAAGTACTTAAATTTCGGACCAGACGATTTCTGAGTGGAATAATTTGGTCTCAATTGACATCAGGATTATCTCCAACTGATTGAGCTATATTCGTATGATTTTTCAGGAAGAAGATTTGGCGACATAAACAATAAAAGCCAACGAAGGGAATCGAACCCCCGACCGGGCGCTTACGAAGCGTCTGCTCTACCGACTGAGCTACGTTGGCGTAGGTTGCGATTATACCAAATGTTTGGATAATTTAACCAGCAAACATCTGTCATTCTGAGCGAACCGAAGAATCTTGACA
>DHUW01000047.1:22096-30176 GCA_002409365.1 Anaerolineaceae bacterium UBA5224
TTCAACGTATCTGCGCGTTTGATGATATCTTTGCCGAATCGTTCGCGCAGGTCATCGACAGCTTTGGTCAGGTCTTCTCTTTTACTACCATCATCATCAAACAATCCGAGCTGACGATGAGGTTTGTCCAGGTTGGTTACCCCCACACCAAGCAGCCTGACAGCGCGTCCCCTGGACCAATGCTTCAGAAACAGGTCTTGAGCAGTATCGAAGATATCCTGGTCAAGATTGGTGCATTCCTTCATGCTGGTCTGGCGGGTGTAAGTAGAAAAATCAGCATAGCGGATCTTGATCTGAACGACAGTACCGGCTAATTCTGCCTTGCGTAGTCGCGATCCTACTTTTTCAGATAGGCCATGCAGAATTCGCAGCAAACTTTCTTCATCGTCCTGGTCTTCATGAAAGGTCATTTCATTACTGACTGATTTGGGATCACCACTTTCAGGATGAATCGGAGTGTTATCAATTCCTTTTGCCCTGCGGCGCATCGATTCGCCATGTTGAACAAAGTAATTCTTGAGATCTGTATCACTTAATGCTGCCAGCCTGCCAATTGTAGTGATCCCCCGTTGACGAAGGTGAGCTGCTGTTTTCGGACCAACTCCCCAAAGTGCCTGAATATCAAGTGGTGCCAAAAATTCCTCTTCTTTGCCTGGCTCTATTACCGTTATCTTTTGAGGAGCACATCCGGTTCTAACCTGTTTTTTGCCATAATCGTTTGCCATTTTTGCTACCAGACGGCTGGTTGCACAGCCCAGCGAACAGGGAAGCCCGGTTTTCTGCATCACTCTCTTCTGCAAATCGATCGCGATTGAGCCAATAGGTTGGGGCATATCGCTAACATCCAGGAAGGCTTCGTCAATTGAAACCGGTTCAACGATCGGAGTTGTGTCGCGTAAAATATCCATCACCTGCTTGGAATACTGACTGTAATGTCGAAAACCGCTGCGAACGAGCAGGAGGTCTGGTACTAATTTGAGCGCCTCGCGTGTGGGCATGGCAGAGCGGACTCCTCGCATCCTTGCGGCATAAGAAGCCGAGGTAATTACCCCACGACCACTGGGGTTGCCCCCTACGGCAAATACTTTCCCTTTAAGTGAAGGATCTAGCAACTCTTCCACTGAACAGAAGAAAGCATCAAGATCGAGGTGAATGATTTTACGTTCCATGGCATATAAAAATCGCCTGCTTGCGCAGGCGATTTGATTTAGACATCCAGGTTGCGAACCTCTTTGGCATGCGTCTGGATAAAGCGGCGGCGGGGTGGTACCAGGGATCCCATGAGCATGTCAAAAGTCTGGTCTGCTTCAACGGCGTCTTCGATTTCGACCTGAAGCATGGTTCGGTTTTCCGGGTTCATGGTAGTTTCCCAAAGCTGTTCCGGGTTCATCTCACCAAGACCTTTATAGCGGGATAAGGAGATCTTTGATTTCCCGCCCATTTTCGCAGAAAGCGCCTCCATCTCCTCGTCGCTATATGCATAAGCGATCTGGTTGCGGTAGCTAAGGCGATAAAGCGGTGGTTGTGCGATGAAAAGATGCCCTTCCTCAATCAAGGGCTGCATGTAGCGGAAGAAAAAAGTTAATAACAATGTACGAATATGGGCACCGTCAACATCAGCATCGGTCATGATGATCACTTTGCCATAACGCAGACCTTTGGTGTCAAAAGAATCGCCGATACCAGTGCCAAGCGCAGAGACCAGAGACCTGATCTCCCGGTTGCCTAAAATTCTATCAAGACGGGCACGCTCAGTGTTGAGGATCTTCCCACGTAAGGGCAGAATAGCCTGGAAATGGCGGTCACGTCCTTGCTTGGCAGAACCGCCTGCGGATTCACCTTCTACGATAAACATTTCGGATTTGGCTGGGTCCCGTTCGGAGCAATCTGCCAATTTTCCTGGGAGTGTCATCGATTCGAGTGCCGACTTACGGATGACCAGGTCGCGTGCTTTTTTGGCTGCATCCCTGGCGCGTGCTGAAGTGAGACATTTCTGGATGATAGCTTTCCCTGCACTGGGGTTTTCATCCAGGAAGGCAGCCATGGTCTCTCCAACGACCTGCTGTGTATAGGTCTGGGCATCGGTGTTCATCAGTTTGACTTTGGTCTGACTTTCAAACTGAGGGTCAGGGTGCTTTATGCTGATAATCGCTGTCAGTCCTTCGCGAGTGTCTTCACCGCTAAAATTGGGGTCAGATTCTTTCAAGTTGCCCGATTTGCGACCGTAGTCATTGATACTGCGGGTGATGGCAGCTCGCAGACCGGTAAGGTGTGTACCACCGTCGCCTGTATTGATCGTGTTGGCGAAGCTGTAGATCGATTCGGAATAGGTATCGGTGTACTGGACGGCAAATTCAATGTTGATACCGGCGATCTCTTTTTCGCCATAGATCATGGGATGCAAAACTTCCTTATTGCGGTTGACGTAACGGGCAAATGAGGCGATCCCACCTTCAAAATGAAAAGTCATTTCCCTGCCAGTACGTTCGTCCAGCAATTTGATACTGACCCCTCGGGTAACAAAAGCCATCTCGCGGAAGCGTTGGGCAAGTGTCTCAAATCGGTAGGTTACATCTTCATGGAAGATACCTCGATCGTAGCGAAATGTTGTCGAGGTCCCGGTTTCGTCACCCTTATAAGTTCCGACGCTCTTTACTGTATCCTGGGGAATGCCCTTTTCATAGCGCTGGAAATAGATGTTATTGTCTCTGCGGACTGTGACCTCACACCACTCGGATAAAGCGTTCACTGCTGAGACCCCAACACCGTGCAGACCACCGGAAACCTTATAGCTTCCGCCGCCAAATTTACCACCTGCATGCAGAACGGTCATGACCACCTGCAGGGCAGAGATTTTCTTCTCGGGGTGGATCCCGACTGGAATACCGCGGCCATTATCTTTGACCGTAACGCTTTCATCCGGATGAATTATGACCGAAATTTCAGTTGCGCTGCCCGCCAGGGCTTCGTCAATCGAGTTGTCGACTACTTCAAAAATTAGATGGTGCAGCGCTTTCGAGTCTGTTCCACCGACATACATGCCTGGCCGGCGGCGGACAGCCTCAAGCCCTTCCAACACCTGAATGGCTTCTGCTTCGTAGTTAGTTGAATTATTTTTCAAAATTTTTCTCCGCTCAAACACCTGTTGCTTCATTCACAGATGTTTCTGTTAATATGGATTCGCGCACGCAATTGCGAGCATCGATATAAAAGTAAAAACTTGCGATTAAAAAGATCGTGGTGACCAAAGCATGACCAAGGATGCTTATGATCAGCATCCAGGAACCATCTTTGGGAACTTGCCAAAGAAAGTTTGTTGCATAGGTGCCCAGGAAAGCAAGCATGATAAAAAGGGATGTTTTCCCATTGGTAGGTCTGACAGTTCCAATGCTTGCCCTGGCGGCACTTACAAAACTGCTTCCCGACAATAAAATTTCATGGGCAGTAAAGGTTAGGGGAATAAAAAAAGAAATCACCCCAAGGCTCAACATAAAGTAACCAAGCGTGCCCAGAAATGGCAGGAAAGAGCTGAGGATGGATATCAGCAAAAGTATCGGCGAAATAATGAAAATCCCAAACAGAAGGATCACGGTCGGGATCGCAAGCAAAGAGAACAGCCGGTTTAATAAATCTTCCTTTTTTCCAACCGAACCATTACCTCGGACAGAATTTCGAATCAGGAAAAAGAAAAGTGTTCCAAGCAAGAAACCAATCAGAGAAAAACCGAGAATATAAAGTAAGGAACTGCCCAGGGAGCCTACCTGGCGGCTCGCAAATTCGCCAATTGGGTTGGCTTCCATCGGCCGGAAGGCCAACAGGCTCGGAACGCCGATCGGAAAACTGCGCAGGAAAGCTGTCAGGCTGAAGTTTTTTACAGTCTCGAGGACAGCCGAACTCATCTCTTCCCATGACTTAAGCATATCTGCGGTTGTGCCAGGTGGAAAGATAATACCTTTGATCATTGCTTCTACCTGGTTGGTTATCAGCAGTCGCTTTCCAAACAAAAAGAAAAGGTCGAGTCCGATCGGGAAAAGCAACAGGTAAACGTGTGCAGCAAGAGTCTCATACCCTTGCTTGATCGCATCAAAAATTTTGGGCTGTTTTTTAGCCGGAACTACAAATCTCATAATCAATAAATTATACCATTTAACCTGAAATATTGCATCTGCTTGGTTCAGCAATTTCTCACAGACGAAAAAATTCGCTGTTTTTTCTTGAGTCTGACCGAAATTGGGTATTTCTGGATTCCTCACCTAACATAAGGCTTTTATTTAGAAGGTGATAAAATTTTACCATGCAAAACGAACGAAATCAAAATCTATACCTGAACCGTTTTAGTATTCTGTTGGCTTTCCTTGCACTCGGATTCGCCCTGGTCTATCTCTTGCCAACGGAAAATGATACAGCTACAGGAAACATTCTCGGGATTCAATTTGAACTTTCATTCTACAACTTCATTCCTTTTTTGCTGGCAATGCTGACAGTTGTTGGGACTGTTTGGGTTTTCTCGGTGCACCCAATTTGGAAGCGCGAAAGGCTAAGTTTCTTTCGCTTGATCCCACACCTGATGTTGCCTTTCATTGCAACTTTGATCCTGGCAATTGTGCTCAGGCAATCTGCTCGTAGCCCAATCTGGTGGGTGGTTTTTCTTACTGGTTACACGATTATTACCCTTCTACTTAGGGCTGAATACGTTTTGATTGAGGGTGCCGGTATCAATTCGTTGGGCTACTCTGTTTTGGTGATCAGTGCTGCTTTTGGGCTTTTTCTCTTGCTGACAATTGCCCTTAAAAACAGCAATGTACGTATGATCGCGCAGTTTTTACTGATTTTCTTCTCTGCCTTATTTGTTTCATTCCGCTTATTAAGCCTGCAGGAAGGGAACAAAGACCCAATTTTGAAAGCGTTGCTGGCATCCATGATGGTCGTACAGTTGTCGGTTGCACTGCACTATGTCTTCATTCCCCCGGTTCAATACGGATTGCTGCTCACAGGATTACTTTACAGTCTTTCAAGTTGGCTGAGTCAATTTAATCCGGAAAAAAAATGGCACCAATACCTTGAACCGATATTGATGTCATTGATCACGATTGCGATGGTTGTGGTAAGTTTATTCGTCTGATTCTTCTTTCAACTTCTTCAATTCAGTAAGATACAGCCACTGTAGGTTGCGTATGTGCAGATCTTGCGCGAGACCACCCATGCTGATGCGGGTCTTGCCGCTGTCTTCCACGGATTGTGAGCGCAGGAATCCCAAAGGATCGCGGCGTCGGTGGGCAGCTTTTACAAGTTTGCGCACAGATTTGAGATAGTCGAGATGGCTAGTGGTAACTTCCTCAATTTCACCTCGCAGCACGACATCCCCATGTCCCTGGATGATGTTTTCGAGGCCCATATTTCCGATCTCTGTTATGGTATTGGTCAGAACATCAATATCTCCGCCCACAAAGTATGGAATAGGCATATAAGCGTCGCCACTGAAAAGAATGCGATCATCTTCAAGCAAAACAGAGACTCCATCTTCGGAATGTCCGGGGGTCGCAAAGACCTTGATATGCTTTTTTCCAATGCGAAGAAACAAGGAGCCTTGGGCTATCGTGATCTGTGGTTCCTTAATGCACAAGCTGCGGAACAAGGGATTTTCCTTGCTGGACTCAGCGAGAGCGCTCTGACTACGAGTGAGCATCAATTCACGACAAAGCTCATGCCCGATCACGGTTGCATTCGGGAAGATGCAATTGCCCCAACAATGGTCGGCGTGGTGATGAGTGTTGACAACATACCGGACAGGAACCATGAGTTCGTCTTCGATATAACTTTTTATTTCTGGGGTTTCTTCCGGCATTAAAGTGTCAATCAGGACTGCCCATTGCGGACCGATGATCACACCAGCAGTAACCTGTGCATATACATCACTCTGAAACCAATAAACATTATCCGACACCCGCTCTTTTTGCATTCCCAATCACCTCAATATGGATGGGAGATAGAATAGCATAAAGAAAAACAATTGTCAAAAATTAGCGGGATTTCCTCGATAGAAATAAGTAAATTACAACGATACCAACTACGATGCCAAATCCAACAAGAACCATTACCCCTCTTTTGGTTCCTGGGGACTTTCCATCTTTATCCAGGAGAACACCTGGATTCGTGGTTGGGCGCTTGGTTTCGGTAGATTTTTGATTAGTCGGCTTTTGGAAGGGCTCGAGTGTTGGAGTTTCAGTGATCACAACTTCCCCAGATGACATAGTGGTTACAGTGACGAGCGTTGGTGTCAAGGTGCGGAAGGAATTGGTCGCAGTCCGAAACAAAGTGGGTGTTCGGGTTGGGATGCGGGTGCTGGTGGGACGGAGGGTAGAGGTTGGTCGCGGCGTGTTTGTGGGACTGGAGGTGTTTAGACGGACAGGACCAATTTCTTGTTGAACAGATCCATCATCAGCTATTACCTGTAATAGATAATAGTAGGTTGTAGAACGACTGACTTGAGAATCATCGATCGAGTACGAACGACCGCTAAGTGATCCTCCTGTAGCCTGTGTCAGGCTACCCACTGGGATCCAGGGTCCAGTTGCTGCCAACCCTCGCATGATCTGAAAGCCAGAAGTGTTGCTCTCACTACTGGTGGTCCAGTTGATACGGACATTGCCGTTGGTTTGTTCAACAGGCTGCAGCACGTTCACTGCAGTGATGTCAAAACCAATCACAAACGGAGTGAAGATAAGGTCAGTTTCGAGATTAGGCCAACCGTTGTTGTCGAGTATGACCTCGATATTCTTGGACTGAAGGTTACATCGAGTTTCCTGTCCTGGGTATGTATTGTCACCAGATCCTTTTGGTTCATCGCCAACGTTATCCCATCCAGCAGTAACTCCGTTTTTGATATCCTGCCACATCAGGGGAAAAGTCTTCATTGAGCCGGAACCGCACAGTGAAACAGATTGGATCGCCTGCTGGCAGGCTGGGTTGGCAGCATATGAAAAGCGTAGGGTCAGATCGGTTGGCTGGCTGCCTTCCGCAAGAAAGATATCAAAATAATTTCCGCAGGCAATAAAATCTGTCATGGCGGGGTCAGAAAATGGCATGGAATCTCCATGGTTCACAGCATAAAGCTCAGCGCCAGAAGTGCTCTTTGCAGAAAAACCGAAGAAATTATTGCTGTAATCAGTGCCAATTGTCTGTAAGGTTGCTTGCACACCTGATTGAGCATTGACAATTGGCGCTCCCAACATGCGCAAGTCGTCTGCCTGGCAGTTTTGTGTCGCCTGGTTTACAGAGACTCCTGCTCCCCAAAAATTGTGATTGACCTCATTATTGGTACCCTGGCAAATCACCTGGGGTTGACCACCATTGTTTGTAATGTTATTAGCGGTCATCTGTAGCCGGGAGTTAACCCCTATAGTTTCACTGGAAAGCGCATAGCCAGCGTTGTTCTTGATCTCACTAAATCGAACGGTCAGGTCGCCAAGGTTATCTTTCTGGACAATGGCGTTGTTCCCGAATTCAAAAGTTGAGTTTTCGATGAGCACATCAAGGGTGCTGTCCACAATGACAAGATCGCGCGAAGGGGTATTACAGCTTCCATCGGTTATATAAAGGTTGCGGATAGTTACTTCGGACGTGATCGTCAGAAGGGGTTTGACACAAGTACTGCTTGAGGTACTCAGGTAGCCTGAAGCCTCTCCGATGAGATTAACCGGAAAGTCGATCGTAACGGTATCAGTTTTGATATTATAAGCAGACAGAATATGGATGCGAGCGCCCCCGAGGTTGTTGTTTCGGGCGAAGGTCAGTGCCTTGTTCAGTGCAACCGCTTGCGGTGTATCAGGATCATCGTTGAAAAAACACTGAGGTTTGCCAACGCATTGGCTCTCTTTGTCAGCAACAAAGATATCAAGAGTGAGAGTTTGAGCGTTCGCGTCTGAAATTGCACCTGAAAACACGATCAGGATGATAATAAGCGCCAACAAATAAAGGAAATGCTTCCCCGGTCTCATTGATTTACATTATAACCGCTACATATTCGAAGCATGAATATGTTAAACTAGACAAATGCAAACTGTCCTCTCATCATTAAAGA
>DHUW01000047.1:30442-36147 GCA_002409365.1 Anaerolineaceae bacterium UBA5224
TGGTCTTTTTGATCATCCTGGCTTTGCAACAACTTTTTAATTATCTGACAACTTCCAAAATCAACCCTTATACCCGGGTAAATTTTGAGCGCGGTAATAAAAAAGGTCAACTATTTATTCTGACAGGGGTCTTTTTCCTGATCTATTTCTTTCTAATTTTTTCAATCCTCAGCCTGAACCTGCTGATCGGGGTTAATTTGATTTATATCACCCTGATAACAATTCTGATGTTGATGACGATTTTTCGAATTGGGAAGTTAATATCTCTGACCTATGGGGTGATCATTGAAGGGATGATAGTATCACCCCTGATGCTTTTGTTTGGCACTGGTATGCAAGGAATGAACCCTACCAGTGGTCATGTTTTACTGACCCTGTCATTCTTTTTTCTCTATGTTTCAATTGGTACATCGCTTTTATTCGAAATATATGAACGCGATTTGAAGGGTCGTGAGAGATCACTCCTGGATATTATTGGTTGGGAGCATGCTGTCAGACTCCAGAATATTTCCCTGGTTCTTGCTTACCTGGTCTTTTTCATTTATTTTTACCGGAATGGGTCGTTAGGACCGAATCTAACGGTACTCCTCACTGCGGTAATCGGAATTTTTAGTATGTTTTTGTTGAATCGCATGGTCAGGGGGATGAAACCCCAATGGCAGATTATTACAGCTACTGCGTATTTACATTTCTTCGCAGTGTGTTACCTGCTTGTTATCCCATTAATCTAAGGAGTAAAAACTATGTTAAAAGAAGGCGATTTTGCCCCGGATTTCGAGTTACCTGATCAAGATGAGGTAATGCATAAATTATCGGACTATCGCGGAAAAAAGGTGGTACTCTACTTTTATCCTAAAGATGACACACCCGGTTGCACCAAGGAAGCCTGCAGTTTCAGGGACAGTTTTGGCGAATTCCGCAAGCAAGGAATGGCGGTCCTGGGAGTCAGCAAAGACAGCGTAAAATCCCATGCTAAATTCCAGGAAAAATATTCACTTCCTTTTCCATTACTCTCAGATACTGATACCAGCGTCATCAAGGCATTCGATGCCTGGGGTCCGAAGAAATTTATGGGTAAGGAATTTTTAGGTATTTTGCGGACGACATTTGTAATTGATGAAACTGGCAGAATCATAAAGATCTATGAAAATGTCAAACCCCAGGATCATGCCCAGGAGATTTTGAAGGATATTCTCTAGTTTGGGTATCCTGTTTTCATTGAACAGCTAGTTTCTTTGTACCGGTGGATCCCAGACACACACTGGTGCTAAGTTCCTTGTTAGGTTTTGATCTGGATTTTGCAAACCATAAGTAGGGGGGTTTAACCCCGCCTGTTCATTGAAAAGGTTCTAAAAGAAGTTACTGGACGCTCAGGATGACTTTTCCTTCCTGCCAGAGAGTCTCCAATTGATAATATTCTCGCAGTTCTTCTGAAAAGAGATGCACAACCACGTAGCTATAATCGAGGATCACCCAACCTGTCTGACCGTTTCCCTCAACCAGTGCGTTATAGTCATACGCTTTTTTAATCTCTTCTTTGACATTGGTCGCCAGACTATCCAGCAATCGATCGCTGCTGCCTGTGGCAATCACAAAACAATCTGTGAAATCAGATACACCCCTTAGATCAAGCAATAAAATTTCTTCGGCGAATTTCTCTTCGAGAATGTTGACAATCTCACGTGCTAATACAATTGGTTCCAGCTGATCACCTCATTTCTTTTTGTAATTTTACACCAAGTGAAATTTTTTGAAGGTTTTGTATACCGGTCCTGTTGGGTACAGGGTACTTTCAATGAGTTCAAATGAAGAAACCCTGATTACTCCAATTGCTGTGGACTTTTGGCCTGCAATGATATCTGTTATCTTGATGGATTCTTCTCTGCCAAGCCAGTCTGACCCTCTTGCCAGTGTGAGGTGAGGTGAGAATCGTGGAGGCTGCTCTATCTGTATGAAGTCTGTTGAATAAATGACTTCCTCGAAGAGTCTTCGAAATTGTATGGAGGGTTTTGTGCCGGCCCAGATGGTACGAACCGCATTCCTGGAGCCAAAGAACCCAACCCCCTCGATCGATAATTCAAAGGATTCAGACTTAGCAGCGGCTGATTCCAAATTGGCTACCAGTGTTGGCACCTGGCTCATCTCGGTATCTCCCAAAAATTGCAATGTCAGGTGAAATAATTCTGGGTCAACCCAACGAATGCCTTGATAAGGCAATGCTTGTTTTAATTTTTTCTGAAGCGATTGAAGAGCATCCAGTGTGGTCTTATTAAGTTTGATGGCGATAAATAGTCTTTTTTTCATTCCAGGTCCTATATGTATATATGGCTTGAAAATCCTCTTTTTATTTTATGGTATATTTTAGTTACCCTGCTGTGTTTGTGATGCGTCAATTCCGTTTTGTACCAACACCAAACACAAATGGTTTGATCTCACACCAGGTGACGTGATAGACGAAAGTCAAGACCGATCTTGGAGGAAGAACCACACCCTGCAATAGCAGGTTCAAAACCATTTCGCACACGGCATAGCGGGGATTTCATAATACAATTATTCTTATGACCTATCCAAAGAAACTATTTATATTATTGCTTCTCATATCTTTGCTCGTCTCCGGATGTTCAGGCTTTCACAATGGGAAATTTAGCCAGGATTTACTGCCTGGGAAGGAATCAGGGCAGATCTTGTATGCGGATGATTTTAGCAACCAAGCCAGCGGTTGGGAAGTGATCAACAATGCATACGAACTTAAGGGCTACTCAACAGGCGGCTATATGATATCGGTTAAACAGCCTGATTCAAGGGCTGTTTCCACCACTAATTTGAATTATACTGACGCAATCATTAGTGTTGAAACCCAGAAAATTACAGGTGATCGCCAAACTGAGTTCGGTCTTGTATGCCGTTTCCAGGATAAGTTCAATTTCTATGCTTTTGTGATGAGTGCCGACGGCTATGCCGGCATTGTTCGCGTCAAAGATGGGGTCAGAGAACTGATCGGCTCGGATCAATTGGTTAGAGTGGAAACTCTCGAAATGGATGATGGTGTCAACCAGCTCACTGCTTCTTGTGAAGGTGACAGCTTTCAGCTGGATATCAACGGCGACCCGATTGTCGTTGCCCAGGACAACACGATCACGAACGGTGATGCAGGGCTGTTTATCGAAACTTATGATAGCGCTGACGCTGCAGTCGTTTTCAACGATTTTGTAATCAAAAAACCCTGATGAAGATCTATCTTGATATGGTCGGCTGCCGTCTCAACCAGGCGGAGATTGATGCTATGGCGATCGACCTGGTGAATCGCGGGGCAAACATTGTATCTGACCCATCCCTGGCAGATACAATCATTATCAATACCTGCTGTGTAACTGCCAAAGCTTCAGCAGACTCCCGTAAAATGATCCGACACTATAAAAACATGTATCCCGCCAAAGTAATCAGCACAGGATGTTGGGTCAGCGTGGCAGAGCAGGATGCTCTGGACATCAGCGATCTGGCTTACCTGAATAGCCAGAAAGAACTGATCCCAGAATTGTTGCTGAAAAGCCCCCCGGATACGCTAAATGAGTTGAAACAAAAACCAAAGTTGGGTCACAGAAACCGCACTCGTGGGTTTGTGAAGGTACAGGATGGCTGTATGAATTCCTGCAGTTTCTGTCTGACAACCATTTCCAGGGGACCTTCAGTAAGTACACCGGCTGAAGGAGTGTTGGAGCGGGTCAAACAGCTTGAAGGTATGAATATCAAGGAGATCGTGCTAACTGGTGTTCAGTTAGGTTCCTGGGGCAAAGACCTTCAGCCGGGGAGAAGGTTCAGTGATTTGTTGGAATTTCTTTTAGAGCACAGTACGGTGTCCAGAATCCGGCTTTCTTCTATTGAACCATGGGATGTTGATCAGAAGCTGGTCAATCTGCTCAATCACCAACGCGTCATGTCGCATCTGCACATCCCTTTGCAGAGTGGAGCGGATGAAACCCTCAAGGCGATGCGTCGCCCGGTTAACCAGGAACGTTTCAGCCAAGTTCTGGCAATGATCCATGAAACCAGTCCCTCGACTGCCATTGGCACTGATGTTATCAGTGGATTTCCGGGTGAGACTGAAGAACTATTTGAAAAATCTTATGAATTCATCCAAAAATGCGATTTCAGCAGTGGTCATGTGTTTTCCTTTTCGCCAATGCCAGGCACTCTTGCCAGCGAATTGGATGACCAGGTTCAGCCCTCAGTTCTAAAATCACGCACAAACCGCTTACTGACCCACTTCGGTGCTCAGGAGAACAAATACAAGCTTAACAAAGTCGGAAAAACCGTCCAGGTTTTGTTTGAGAGCAAAAAAACTTCACCAAAGGGCACTTATTACAGAGGCTTCAGTGAAGATTACCAGAGAGTAATTTGCTACAGCGATGAAAACCTGCTCAACCAGATCGTAGAAATTAAACTTGTAGATCTGACTGAAAAGAACGATCTGTTAGGTATTTTACCAACAAAAAACGGGGCTTGTTTGCCTTGACTGAAGGGGTAAATAAGGTAGAATTGAGAGGTTATGGATTTGAAAAACAATCCTGGTTTGGTCACGTCTGTGTCAAAAAGAACCGGGATTTTCTGAAAGGATTAGAAGAATGGCAACAAAGAGGACCTATCAACCTAAGATCAAGAGACGTGTACGTGTTCATGGTTTCAGAGCCAGAATGGCTACAGCTGATGGACAGAAAGTTATAAAGCGCAGACGCTTACGAGGTCGCAAGGAGCTGACAAAGACTTCGAACAACCACGTGAAACGGGTACGCTGGTAATCATTGCTTACCATGCAGCGGCTATGTCCAGTAGTTTGAATCTAGCAAGACTGCGTAGTTCACAGGAAATTAGTGCGATCCGAAAGGAAGGCCAGTCATTTTCAAGCCGAAATTTTGTGTTATTGGTGAAACCCAACTTGTTGGATACCATCAGGTATGCGGTTATCGCCAGCAGGAGAGTCGGTGGAGCTGTGGAACGCAATCGCTGCAAACGCAGGCTAAGGTCCAGAGTGACCAGGTTAGCACCTAAAATCACACCGGGCAATGATCTTTTGATCATCGCCCGGATTGCTTGCCTGGAAACTGAACCGGAAATATTGGATAAAGCCTTTGAACAGGTTTTTATCCAGGCAGGATTGATCAGCAATCATGTGTGAGCATACGGCAAAGCAAGTGAGCCAATATACTGATCCTCCCTTGAAAGATTTGCCAGCTACGCTTGCGAACTTTCCAAGAAGGATCTTGCTTTGGTTGATCAAGCTTTACCAGATGACATTTTCGAAGACACTGCCGCCAAACACTTGTAGGTTCTACCCAACATGTTCGCACTATGGCTACCAGGCAGTTTATAAATATGGCGCCATCAAAGGGGGCTGGATGGCAATTAAAAGAATTGTGAGATGTAACCCCTTCAATGAAGGTGGTATTGACCCAGTTCCTTGAACGGAGATAAATGAACAAGAAGGTTATAAGATTATTAGTTCTGCTGGCTCTGGCGGGCACAATCCTGACTGGTTGTGCCGTTGGCGTCCGAGCCGAAAGTACCCCAGGGGTCACCGTCACTGAAGAATATGTTTACGTGGCTTATATGCAAAACCTCTATAAACTGGATAGATTCAATGGCGCTCAACTTTCTTCTTTCCCCGAGAGAGTTAGCACAAATCTGGCTATGTACGCACCAGTTGTTGT
>DHUW01000081.1:0-1171 GCA_002409365.1 Anaerolineaceae bacterium UBA5224
GAAGACTATCCTGATCTTAAAGAGGCGCTTGAGAAATTGCAATTGAATGATGCTTCGCTCACTTTCGAACCGGAGTCTTCTGAAGCTTTGAATTTTGGCTTTCGTTGTGGTTTTTTGGGTTTGTTCCATATGGAGATCATCCAGGAACGCCTTGAGCGTGAGTATGACCTGGATGTGGTCTTTACAGCCCCGTCGGTCGAATATAAGGTTGATTTGAAAGATGGTTCGACGATCATCATCGATTCCCCTGCCGATTTACCTGACGAGGGTGAAATCGTTGAAATTTACGAACCATGGATGAAATTAGAAATTTTGACACCGACAGAATATTACGGTGTGGTGATGGACCTGGTGAAACGACGGCGTGGTATTTACGTCGATCAGGAGTATCCGGCAGTCAACCGTGTCCAGTTAAATTTTGAAATTCCACTTTCTGAAATTATTGTTGACTTTTTTGACCAGCTTAAATCCAGTACGCGGGGCTATGCCTCGATGGATTACAGGTTTATTGAGTATCGTGCCGGCGACCTGGTAAAGCTGCAAATTTTACTTAATGAAGAACCCGTTGATGCGCTGACTGCGATCGTGCACAAGCAGGACGCCTTCCACAAAGGTCAGGCATTGGTCAGCAAACTCAAAGGCATCATACCCAGCCAACTATTTGTGATCCCAATTCAGGCTTATGCCCAGGGCAGGGTTATTTCCCGCGCTAATGTGAAAGCCATGCGCAAGGATGTTTTGGCAAAATGCTACGGCGGTGACATCACCCGTAAGAAAAAACTCCTCGAGAAGCAGAAGAGGGGCAAGAAGCGGATGAAAATGGTTGGCAGTGTGCAGATCCCTCAGGAAGCGTTCATGGCAATTTTGCGCCTGGAGGACTGATGCCTGAGGCTGCAGCAAAACCAGGTCTGAACAGTTATTTAAAGATCGTAATTCCCCTAATGGTAAGTGCACTGGCAATTTGGCTGGTATTACGGAAGCTTGATTTTAAAGCAGTGGGAGATGCCTTCAGTCAGCTATCGGCGAGTTCGATTGCTTTGATTGTGGTGTTCTTTTTAGCAGGTTCTCTGCTGCGGGCTGTGACCTGCTGGATCCTTTTGGGCGGGAAGATTAAATATTCCGATGTTTTCTGGGGAATGAATTTGGGTTATTTACTGAATACGATTATTCC
>DHUW01000081.1:1379-10957 GCA_002409365.1 Anaerolineaceae bacterium UBA5224
CGGGTGAGTTACTTTGAAGTGTTTGCCTCGATCGTAGCAGAACGTTTACTCGATCTGTTGGTAGGTTTTTCCTTCTTACTCTTCTGTCTTTTGTTCCTGATCCAAAATGCGACGCTCAATCGAATCGCTGGAATCGGAACTGTCGTTTTGCTCTTAGCCATTATTTTAATTTTTTATGCAACCAGGAATCGCGAAAATGTTGTGGCTTGGCTTGAAAATCGTTTCAACAAATCACGGTTGATGCGAGAAAAGTTCATCCCTTGGTTTGAGCAGCTGTTGACGGGTTTTCAATATTTCACTAAGCCGGGCAGATTCTTCCTGGCATTTGCCATTTTGGCGGTCAGCTGGTCGTTCTCCATGCTTGAATATCTTATTTTGCAAAACACTATCCTGGCAGATTCTGTCTGGTGGTGGCCGATGCTAGTGAATACTGCCAGTGCATTCCTGAACGCTTTGCCGTCCGCGCCAGCAGGTTTGGGCGTATTCGAAGCTGGAACAGTTGGTGCTTATGCCTTAGTTGGGATAGAAAAAGAACCTGCACTGGCAATCTCACTCGTAGTTCATAGTGTGCAGATCGTCATTCCTGCTATTCTGGGTGTGATTGCCTTAATCATTTCCGGACAGAGTCTTGGTATGTTAATTGATAAAGCCACCAAAGTTCGGCAGAAAAAGGAGATGCAACCATGAAAATCCTGATCTCTGCAACCTATTTTTACCCATACAGTTCTGGCCTGTCCGTTTACGCTTTACGCCTTGCCGAAGGGCTGGCGGAGCTGGGCCACGAAGTGGTCGTATTGACCTCCCAATATAAGGAAAATTTGTCAAGTCTGGAAACCTACGGAAAATTCCAAATCGTACGTGTACCAGTGAGGGCGAGGCTTTCAAAAGGTGTGATCATGCCAGGTTTGTTCAAGGCTGCCCGAAAATGGGTGGAGTGGGCTGATCTGGTCAATTTGCACCTGCCGCAATTCGAAAGTTTTTTAATTAGCCAAATCGCGCAGAGGTTTGGTAAGCCGGTACTGGCGACCTACCATTGTGACCTTGTCAGCAGTGGAAGCACGCTGGACAAGCTGGCGGTAAAGGTCACCACATCGATTGCCAATCAAGTGGTTAAAGATGCAAATTTGGTTGTGCAAAATTCTCTGGATTACGCTGAGAATTCTCCCCTGTTAAGCTCGTACCTTGATAAAGTGGTGGCTGTTCCTACCCCGGTAAAAGCGCACAAGGTTCCGGCTGAACAAGTGGAAGTTTTTCGCCAAAAATTTGGTATTAAAAAAGACGAGAAAGTGATCGGTCTGGCTGGCAGAGTAGCCACCGAAAAAGGGTACGAATATCTCGCGATGGCCCTACCAGCAATCCTTGAGGTCTACCCGGAAGCCAGAGTGGTCCATGCCGGCACCTGGAAATCGGTTGTGGGGGAACAGGCATATCAAGCCCGGGTAGAGAAGTACATCCAGCCCTTTGGCCATAAATGGGCTTCACTGGGTTATTTAAGCGATGAGGATTTTGAGGCTTTCTTTGCAGCTTGCGACGTTTTGGTGTTTTCAAGCCTGAATGCGACTGAATCCTATGGCATCGTGCAAATCGAAGCCATGACCCAGGGCACACCGGTTGTGGCATCTGATTTACCCGGAGTAAGGCAGCCTGTTAGCGAGACAAACCTGGGCAGGATTGTACCTATTAAGAATCCCGATGCCATCGCCAGGGCTGTCATTGATATTTTCAAAATGGGAGAAAATGCCAGGTTTGTTCCGACAGAATTTTTAGAAAAATTCCAACAGGCAGCTGTTGCCAGGCATTATGAGGAATTAATGGCATTGTTGGTGAACAATGAGTGAATTGAGCCGGGCAGATATTGAGCGCATCTGTGATCAGCAGCTTTTTCATCTGCCTTATTTCAGAGGTATGCTGCGGGCTGTTGAGCAGAGCTTTTACGAACAGCAGAAACTTGAAGAGCCAATCTATGATGTAGGTGCCGGCGATGGTCATTTTGCCTGGGCACTATTCAACGGCGGTAAAGTTATTGGCGCAGACCCCTGGTGGCAACCTCTGCAGGAAGCGAAGGCGAGAAAGGTTTACCCGCTTTTGATCCAGGCAGAAGGAGCTTTTGCGCCTCTGGAAAGCGGATGCGCCGGTTCTGCCATCAGCAACTCGGTTCTGGAACATATTCCCGATGTACTACCGGTATTGGATGAAGTTGCGCGTGTGCTGAAACCGGGCGGCAAGTTCTATTTCGCTGTTCCCAACAGGCGTTTTGTTACTGACCTTTGGGGCATGCAAATACTCTCTTACCTCGGTCTAGGTGGATTGGCAGTATCTTATTCCCGATTCTTCAACAAAATTGCACGGCACATCAACCTTGACCCACCTGAGGTATGGCTGGGACGATTACATAAGGCGGGCTTTGACCAGGTGGAATACTGGAACTATTTCCCGGTTGAATCAATGCACAAACTCGAACGGGGTCACGTCGCAGGGCTGCCGAACTTGCTCTGGAAAAAATTATTTGGCAAATGGGTCCTGTTCAAAAATCGCAAGAATCCCTTCATTCATTTCAGTGAAATCACCCAGCTGGTTGAAAATCCGTATGATGAAGAAGGAACCTGTACATTCTATATTGCCAGGAGGCAGGCGTGAGGTTTTTACGCAAATATACTTATTATCTTCAGTCAATTTTTTCGTTATTGGTTGGAGTCAAGAACTGGAGAGTATTGTTCGAAATCTTTCTCGGCAAACCTTTCATTGGTGTAAAGTGGCTGGAACTGCGCCGCAATAATTTGAAAGTCGGCGTAGGCAGTAAGATGGAAGCCTGGTCTGTCAAAGAAACCCTGATCGATCGGTTTTATACCAGGTTGGGAACCGAGGTACAGGGCGATTGGACCATTGTGGATATCGGTGCTGCCATTGGCGAGTTTACGATTGAAGCAGCACTTCAATTGACAGAAGGAAAAGTTTACGCTTTTGAACCTAATCCGGGCTCGATCAATATCCTGCGGCAGAACCTTCGGGTCAACAATCTTGGGAGGGTGGAAACGTTTAACCTGGGAGTTTGGAGCGAGGAAGGAGAGATCCCACTCCATTTTCTAAACAACGAACCCTTGCAGGCTGTGAGCGGAGAGACAGATTCTGAAAAACTGCAAGAGATCAAGGAGACCAGCATCGAGGTTATTACTCTGGAGCAGGTTGTTGAGGAAAAGGTGGGCAATAAGATTGATCTGATGAAATTGGATTGCGAGGGTGCAGAGTATGATATTCTGCTCAACCAGGATCCAAAGTTGTTCAAGAAGATAAGACGGATCATCATGGAATACCACGATTTGGATGAGCAGCGCAATCATCAGGTTCTCGTGGAATATTTTGAAAAACTTGGATATCAGGTAAAACTGTATGAAAACAGTGTCCATAAACATCTTGGTTACCTGTACGCTGACAGGCTTGTTCGTTCTTAGGCAAGATTACCGGCTAAAATACTCGTATGAACCCCGATGAAACCAAGCCAAAAGAGGACCCAACCGTCCTGGAAGCTTTTCAAAGGTTTTTCAGCAGACCCGGTGAGACTGTAAAGCTGCCAGATTCAGGTGAAACAACCGAAGTTAAGCCAAAGATCAGCCGCTTTATCCTGGCTGCGTTAGTTTGTTTTTTGGCTGGTCAATTTCTGGTCGAGTTTTTGCGGGAGGCACTGGGCAGATTGGGTCTGCTGCTCCTGCTGCTCGGATTTGCTCTGGCGGTTCTAGGTTTTTTTCGTGAGAGAAAACGAACATCCCCAATCATCGAGTGTGAGACAGGACAACAAAGTGGAAAAGAAATTCGCGTACGGTTGATTTGGCTGCTCGCGGCCTTTGTGATGTCGATTGGTGCCAGCTTGATCTACCGGAGAGGGCGGTTTGATTTCGTTTCAACGCTGCTTTGGATTGCGAGCATTATCTCGATAATCGTCACTTTCGCCCAGCCTATTACCATAACGAAACTGGATCTTCGATCGATTTGGATTAAAGTGACGATCAATCGTAAAAAGACGATCGCATACTTGCTCTTGGTTGCAGTGGTTTTGGTCTTTCAGTTTGGAAGAGTAGGGCAGGTGCCGTCTGAGATCATCAGTTCCCAGGTGGAAGCTTATTACACTGTTGATGGAATCACCAAGGGGGACTCCTCACTTTGGTTTCCGCGAAATGTGATCAATGAGCCAGTAAGTTATTACTGGGTTGCCCTGGTTGATCGGTTCATTCCTGGAACGCTGAGTTTTACGGAGATGAAGCTTGCCTTTGCCCTGGCCGGACTTGTTGCGGTTTTCTATATGTATAAGCTAGGACGGCGGTTGTTTGGCGAGAAGAGCGGATTCATCAGTGCCCTGCTGCTGGGGGTTGGTTTTTGGTCGATCCTGCAGCAGCGGGCAGTGTTGGGGTTTGGGCTTATTTTGCCAATCATGCTGCCGGCGCTTTATTACCTGTACAAATCGCTCCAGGAAGACGACCTAAATTCACTACTGATCGCGTCTGTGCTGACTGGTATAGGGCTTTTGACCAACAAAATATTCATCTTCCTGGTCATCGCCAACCTGATTATCACAATTGTGTACCTGGCAGGTCATCAATTTGCTAAGACCCGAATTACCATACCTCTGCGCATAGCCATAGGATTATTAGCGATCATTCTGGTTGTCTTACCCATGGTTTTCGTGGTTGCCGCTAACTCAAACAGCTGGCTTTCGCCGATTATGAACCAGCTTTCCACCGTCAATAATCCTGCATCAGGTAGTCCAATAATTACTTTTTCCAAGAATCTTTTATCTGCTTTGGGAATGACGAACTGGCTAAATCGAAGCAGCTGGGCGGATGGAATTGCCAATCGAGCAGCTCTGGATTGGGTGAGCGGAGCCGTCTTCTTGTTCGGTATCTGTGTAACCCTATTCCATGACTTCTTCACCAAACAAAAACAAGTTCTCTCTCTTTTAATCCTATTTGTCTTGATGCTCTTACCGTCAGCATTTTCCATCGCACAGCCCATGGAAAACCCTTCACTCAGCCGTGCGTTGGGGGCTGCGGTTCCGGTTTTTCTGATTGCAGGGCGGGGATGTGCTTATGCAATTGATCAAATCAATGCTCATAAAAAAGGAGCTCTTTGGGTCAAGCAGGGGGTCTTCTTCGGCTTATTCGCCATTTTGCTTATTGCCCGCAATTTTTCGTTGATCAACACCACCTACCAACACAACTACCAGAATTCTTCCTGGAATGCGACTGAAATGGCACAGGTGATCCGGAATTATGACATTGGGCAGGCAGGTTCAAGCCAGGCATACATCATCGGCTATCCCCATTGGGTCGATGCCCGTTCCGTGGCGATCAGCCTTGGAGAGCCTTATACCAACCTCTCGATTCTCCCGCAGGATATAGGGACTACGATCGATTTAGCTATTTCCAAGATCTTCCTCTTAAACCTGGCAGACAGTGAGAGTTTGCTCCAGTTGCAATCCCTTTATCCGGCAGGGGTTGCCACCACATATCAGAGTGTATTGCCGGAAAAAAACTTTATAATTTTTATTGCGAGTCAATAGCTTAATGGAAGAAATAACGAATGTACAGCCTGATCTGCGAAAAAAAAGCTTCAACCAGGCACTGATCACAGTTTTTTTTCTTGCCCTGATCTTGATCGTCGGCGGATATTTTCGTTTTCTGAATCTTAATTGGGACGAGAGTTATCATTTGCACCCGGATGAACGCTTTCTTTCCATGGTTCTAAACAGTATTCAGCCAGTTCACAACGTCAGCGAATACTTTAACAATCAAACCTCCACGCTGAACCCAAACAATCACGGTTATACCTTTTTTGTTTACGGGACTTTTCCCCTGTTCCTGATCCACTATGTGGGCGAATGGATCGGGCAGGTTGGTTATGACCCGATTACCCTGGTTGGAAGGCAGCTCTCTGCTTTTTCGGACTTGTTTACCGTGATCCTGGTTTTTCTGATTGGCTACAAGCTCGTGAACCGACGAGTGGGTTTGATAGCTTCTGCACTCTATGCCTGTGCGGTACTGCCTATTCAGCAGTCCCATTTTATGACAGTTGATACGTTCACCAATACTTTTGGCATGATGACCGTCTTGGCTGCCGTGGTGATACTCAAGCGACCATTTGACATGGCGGATAACAGGTGGACCTGGCACAAGCTCTGGCCATATTTACTGTTCGGTTTGGGTTTGGGGATGGCGACCGCCTCGAAGATCAACGCCGTTTCACTGGCGCTTATACTGCCACTCGTGGAATTGGTTCGCTACCTGAAGGCTGAAAAACGGGAAGAACCCCTTGATTTGGTGAAGATAATCATCCCAATTGCGTTAGCGGCTCTGGTCAGCGTGGTCACCTTCCGTGTTCTGCAGCCCTATGCTTTTAGCGGACCAGGTTTTTTCAGTCTGAACCTGAACCCCGATTGGTGGAACGGATTGAAAACCCTGCAGGCACAAAGCACCGGCGAGGTCGATTTCCCGCCAGCATTGCAGTGGGCTCGCCGACCGAGTACTTTTTCTCTCTATAACCTGCTGGTTTGGGGCGTGGGCTTGTCCTGGGGTATTTCAACTGTAATTTCATGGCTGGGTATGGCTGTCAAGATTTTCAAAGGCAAAGATTACCTGTATCTACCTTTGTGGGTTTGGAGCCTGGTGTATTTCGTTTGGCAGGGGTTGGCATGGGTTTCTTCGATGCGTTACCTGCTGCTGCTCTACCCGCTGCTGGCGATTTTTGCTGCCTGGGGGCTGGAGCAATTGTTGGATAATAGAACTGGCTACCAGTTCAAACGACTTAACTTATCCAGAAAAACTCTGAAGACCTTCGGCATCATTCTTACCATTTTGGTTCTGTCAGGAACTGCTGCCTGGGCTTTTGCCTTCAGCCGTATTTATACCCGTTCTGTTACCAGGGTGGAAGCAACGGACTGGATTTATGCCAATTTGGAAGGTCCAATTAACCTTGTATCTGAAACTAATGGAGTAGAAACCAACATTCCGGTTGCTTATCGGGCAATGAACGTGCTCAATGGTAACGAGAGCCTGAGCTTGCTTTACCAGGCAAAAGCCAACGGATTCCTGACTGATCTGACCTACCCGGCTGTGCAATCTGTCACGAACACCGAGCAAACTGTGCAATATCAGCTGAGAATCATTGATGTAGAGGCCGGTCAACTACTGACTGTGGAACCACTGATCGGACAAAACCAGGTAACGGCCGAAGGTCAGACCCAATCGACCTTGCTTTTCCAGTTTAACCCGGCTGTTTACCTTCTGAAAGACCAGCTCGTTCAATTTGAATTGTCCTTGCTCACTCCTGATGCCCAGGCATATTTGAGCGATGTACCGATGATGAATTTTTACTATGATGACGGTACCACCCGCCAGGAGACCCTACCCAAAATCAACGAAGTCATTACACCTGACCACGCCTATCAGATGAAAATCAGCACTCAACCGGGTCTGACAATTACCCGTGTTGAGATTCCCTACATTCTGGACATGACTCAAAGTGCAGGTGAAAAACAATTACGACTGACCCTTTCAGGCAACACTGCTAATGGGCCGGTGGCTCGTAACGGATATGCATCGGCTGATTTTCTCGAAACCGATAAAACGGTATTCAATCTGGACGCACCGTTAACGATCGACCAGGCTCAGGACCTTGACCTGCTGATCGAAATGGTGGAGGGTGATGCTGAACTGATGGTCAACACGCCTGGAGTTGCCCTGGAAAGCAGCTGGGATGATGCTTTGCCGCTACCGCGCCCCGGGTTCGTGCCTTACCAGGAAAATGCCGGAATTTTTAGGGGCGATTTGAATTTTGAGATGTACTGGCCGGACGATGCCAGTAAAATTCAACGTTTTTACACCATCCTGAATCAGGCTGAATATATTTTCATGAGTTCCAACCGGCAGTTCGGCACGATCCCACGTGTGCCAGAACGCTATCCGCTAAGTACTTTTTTCTACCGCCAGTTGTTAGGTTGCCCTGAAGGGCAGGATACGCTGGATTGTTACTACCAGGCTGAAGCAGAAGGTACAACTGGCAACCTGGGTTTTGACTTGATCGCCACCTTCACTTCCTACCCCAACCTGGGCAGCCTTGAATTCAATGATCAATATGCCGAAGAAGCTCTCTCGGTATACGATCACCCCAAAGTGCTCATTTTCAAGAAAAACGAGAATTACGACAGCCAAACCACCTGGAATTTGCTGAACTCTGTCGATGTGAGTAAGGCAGTCTTCCTCACACCCCGGCAGGCGGATTCTTATAAGGCTGGGGAAGCCGAACCTGGCAATGGATTGATGCTCACAGAGCAGGACAAGCAAACACAGCAAGCAGGCGGAACCTGGTCTGAGCTTTTTGACAGACAGGGACTGCTAAACCAGCACACATGGCTGGCTGTGCTTGCTTTTTACATATTCTTCTGGCTGTTAGGAGTCTGTGTTTTCCCGATAGTACGCCTGGCACTCCCTGGCTTAAAAGATAAAGGTTATGCTTTTGCGCGCATTATTGGCTTGCTTTTATTTGTGTTGATCGTTTTCAATCTTGGCTCAGTTAAGGTCCCAGTAACCAGGACCCTGCTTTGGCTGGTCTTGTTCGTAATACTGGCTGCATCCTTGATCGTTGCCTGGTTGACGAGGAAGGGTTTGACCGAAGACTTGAAGGCGCTATGGAAGCAGTTTTTGGTTGAAGAAGCTATTTTCCTGCTGGCATTTGCCTTCTTCCTATGGATCCGCTATCAAAACCCTGACTTGTGGCATCCCTGGCGCGGTGGCGAAAAGCCAATGGATTTCAGCTACCTGAACGCAGTTATCAAGAGCACAACCTTTCCGGCTTATGACCCCTGGTATGCTGGAGGTTATATTAATTATTACTACTACGGGCAGGTGCTGGTTGCCATGCCGATCAAGCTGCTGGGGGTTGTGCCGGCGGTATCTTATAACATCCTCATCTCACTGTGGTATGCCATGCTGGTAATTGGAGCTTTCAGCATCGGTTGGAATTTTGGCAGGGCAGTTCTCGAGAAAAACAAGGAAGATGAGCCAAGACTGTTTGGGCTGGCTTTTTTGGCTGGGGTTGGCAGCGCGATCTTTATAGCCCTGGTTGGCAACCTGGGTGAACTTGGTGTTATTTCCGGTGGTCTGAAGGCGTTAGGTTCAGCTGGTGCAAGCATGGAAGGTGCGACACTCAGCCAGAAGCTGGTTTGGCTTTCAAGGGGTATCGTACAGATGCTGCGTGGCGAGCAGTTGCCGATTGCTGCCGGAACCTGGTATTGGAACCCCAGTCGGATGATCCCGGGAGAGCCGATCACAGAGTTCCCATTCTTCACATTTTTGTATGCCGATTTCCACGCCCACCTGATCGCCATGCCCATCGTTATGGCAGCAATTGGCTGGTGCCAGTCGCTGATCATGCTCAAGAAGAAGAATGAAGAACTGGATCTGAGGGTCAGGGAAGTGATTTTACCGGTTTTGTTAATCGGTGCTGTTGTTCTGGGAGCATTGCAGCCTACTAACACCTGGGACTACCTGACCTTTACAGCCTTGGCTCTGATCGTATTGCTCTATGTTGGC
>DHUW01000081.1:11246-15091 GCA_002409365.1 Anaerolineaceae bacterium UBA5224
CTTTTTCCCAGGGTATTCTTCTGTTGGCCTTTGGAATGGAGCGCGGACCCCAATAAGCTCTTACATCCTTCATTGGGGCTTGATCCTATTTGTAATCGCATGCTGGATGGTTTGGGAAACTTACCAATGGATGGCAGCCACTCGTCTTTCAGAGTTGGATAAGTACAAGAAATATCACAATCTCCTGATCGCACTGATCGCTTTTATTGCAGTTGCCTTCCTGCTGCTCCTCCTGCTCAAGGTTACGGTGGCAATAATAGCGCTGCCTTTATGCGTTCTGGCGCTTTTCCTGTTCGTTGTGACTGACGATGACATCAAACGACTGGCATACTTTATGATCGGAACTGGTTTGGTACTCACCCTGGTTGTCGAATTGGTTTACCTGGTGGGTGACATCGGACGAATGAATGTCGTTTTCAAACTGTACAACCAGGCATGGATGCTGTTGACACTTCCTATGGGGTTGGCAGCTGCCACACTCTGGCGCGATCTGAGCCGCTGGCGGACACGCACCCAGGTGGCATTTCAGGCAATTTTTATTGGACTATTCTTCATCGCCATGCTCTTCCCGGTTTTAGCGACCCAGGACAAAATTACCGACCGAATGGACCCAAATGCGCCGCATTCGTTGGATGGGATGAAGTACATGGAGACCTCCCAGTTTTCTGTCAACGGCGTCAATATGGATTTGGGTCAGGATTATCGTGCCATTCAGTGGATGCAGGAAAATGTGGAGGGCTCACCGGTCATCCTGGAAGCACAGGCTTATGAGTATTACTGGGGAAACCGTTATACAATCTATACAGGTTTGCCGGGTGTGGTCGGCTGGAATTATCACCAGCGCCAGCAGCGGGCAGTTTTACGCAACAACGCTGTACAGGAACGCGTTGATAGTGTCAATGCTTTTTACCAGAGCCTTGACCGGGATTTTATCGTGGATTATTTGGATAAATATGACGTTGCCTATATCATTGTTGGTCAGCAGGAAGAAGCGTTCTATCCAGCAGAGGCGTTGGCTAAGTTTGAAACCTATGACGGAACATTGTGGGATCAGGTTTACAACGAAGCGGATACCATAATTTATAAGGTCAGGTAGGACATGATCGATTTTCTAAAGTGGTATTTACTTTTGGAAGTATTGGGTTTGATCAGCCTCCCGCTGACCTGGTCGGTTTTTCAGAAGCTGTGCTCGAGGGGAGTCTACCTTTCTAAAGCAGTCGGTCTGTTGCTGTGGGGCTTTGGCTATTGGTGGCTGACCACGCTGGGTTTGCTCAGAAACGATTTGGCTGGAGCTGTAACCGTTTTAGGTATTCTGTTAGCAATAAACCTGCTGATCGGCCGAAAGATTGGTTTTTTGAATCTGAAGTTCTGGCTCAAAGAAAACCAAAAAATCATGATCGTCACTGAGGTTTTTTTCCTGGCATCTTTTGCTTTTTGGGCAATTGTACGGGCAGCGAATCCGGATATTATCCATACTGAAAAGTTCATGGAGATGGCGTTTATTAATGGCATTCTCAAATCACCGACAATTCCTCCGCAAGACCCCTGGCTTTCCGGTTACTCGATTTCCTATTACTATTTTGGTTACCTCCTATCAGCCCTGTTGATCCGCGTTAGTGGGGTAGTTTCCTCGGTTGGGTATAACCTGGTTTCGGCCTCCTGGTTTGGGCTCACCGCTGTGGGTGCCTATGGAGTTGCCTGGGATTTATTGGCGAAGAAAAATGAGGAACCTGAAACCTCTAAACCGGTATCAAATCGCATTTATTCACTTGCTTTGCTTGCCCCCCTGATGATCCTGATCGTTTCCAACTGGTTCGGACTACTCGACATCCTGCATGCGAGGGGTTTGGTGAGTTCCTCTTTCTGGCAGAGCCTGCAAATCCCAGCCCTCACCAGCGGACCGTTTAGCCTGAATTGGTTCCCGAATCGGGGTGGTTGGTCATGGTGGCAAGGAAGTCGGGTTGTGCAGGACTTTCGCCTGAATGGTTCAATGATTGAGATCATTGACGAATTCCCCTTCTTTACCTACCTGCTGGCGGATATTCACCCCCATCTATTAGGAATGCCTTTCGTACTTTTGGCAATAGCCCAGGCCTGGAATGCTTTCTTAGGCGGATGGAAAGGTGCCCTTACCGTTTTTAAACGAACCCTACCGATCAATTGGCAAAATGCGCTCATGGCGGTGCTTACATTCGGCGGCATTGCGTTTTTGAACACCTGGGATTTCCCGTTCTATTTGTTACTCATTACAGTTGCCTTTGTATGGCGACAAGCCAGTATGGAAGGCTGGAAGGCTGGGCGGATCAGAGATATCGTTGTTTTCTGCCTCGTAGGCGGCTTTTTGAGCATCCTGGCTTACCTCCCGTTTTATCTCAGCTTTTCATCACAGGCGGGTGGGTTACTACCAAGCCTGGCGTTCTTTACCCGGGGAAGTTACCTGTGGATCATGTTTGGGCCTCTGTTGATACCTATCTCTGTCTGGTTGATCTACCAGCAGGTCCAGGCAAGGAAGATCCCTTCCTGGCAAGCAATTGTTTTGACTGTCTCGCTTTTCGGTCTGCTCTTTTTGGCAGGTGGAGTGTTGGGTTGGCTCGGAGGAAGATTTGAATCCCTGTCACCGCTTTTGAACGGGTTGCAGGGTGCAACTGGCAACCAGCAACTACTGCTGGGTTCACTGATCGAGCGGTTGAAGCATCCTGGCACATTTATTACAATGTTCCTCCTGGTATTATTGGCAGTTGATTACTTCGTGCTCAAGATCAAAGGAGACAATGGCTCTTTGACTATAGGAGAGACTGAAGAGAATCGGCCGAAGTTTAAGATCGAGACAAATGGCTTCGTATTGATGCTGGTGTTATTGGGTGCTTTGCTTGTGATCGTGCCTGAATTTGTATACCTACGGGATCAATTTGGCACCCGAATGAATACCATCTTCAAGTTTTACTTCCAGGCTTGGATTTTGTGGTCGTTGGCAGGAGCCTATATCATTGCCAAACTTCTGGAAAAAGCGAGGCTGGCTAATCGATTGTTTAGTCTGGTCATTGTCAGTCTCGGACTGCTAGCATTTGGCTTTTCTCTCACCCAGCGTAGTGAAACGCTGCAGCCTGCTTTTGGCGGTAACAGACTTGATTGGCTTGTTTTGCTGATTCCTATTTTGTTCCTGGTCTGGATCGCTTTCAACCTGATCAAGAAAAAGAGAACCGCTGCTTTAGGCGTACTTTGCCTGGCAGGATTGGCGGTTGGATTGATCTATCCGACAATCGAATTATGGAACAAAGCTGAAGGGTTTCAACCCGGTGATGGCTATTCACTCAATGGTAAACAAGATTTCTACAAGTCTTCTCCTGATGAGATGGCAGCAGCTGAATGGCTGGCTAAAGCCCCCAATGGCGTGATGGCGGAAGCTGTCTCGGATACAGGCGGAAGTTATTCCACCTACAATATCATCTCAACCTTCTCAGGAATGCAGACCATTTTAGGTTGGATTGGGCACGAAGCTCAGTGGCGTGGTGGGTACGAGGAGATCGGCTCCAGGCAGTCAGATCTGCGTACCCTCTACAGCACCGCAGACTGGAGCCAGGCTGAAAGCCTGATCGACCTGTATAATATACGATATATTGTGGTCGGCACCTTGGAACGCCAAACCTATCAACTTGACGAGACGAAATTTGAAGAAAATATGAACAAGGTTTTCGACACTGCCACAGTGGATATTTTTGAGGTTAGAAATCCATGAACTACACAACGGTCAACAGCGAAATTGTGAAGAGGAAAGCATCAGAATCTGCTTTCACCTGGTTCCTGTTAGCTTTTGCATTGGGTCTGACCTTGAGGTTAGTGACACT
>DHUW01000081.1:15319-15574 GCA_002409365.1 Anaerolineaceae bacterium UBA5224
ACAAAAGATACCAGCGGCAACCAGCACCGTACCTGTATATACTGGTCTGACAGGATGGCTGTTTTTCCTCTTTGGTGCTGGCAACTTCCTAGCGCGGCTGCTACCTGCTCTGGCTGGAGCATCCTTGGTTTTGCTGCCCTGGGCATGGAAGGATCACCTCGGTCAGAAGGCAGCTTTAATTTTAAGTTTCGCCTTGGCATTTGAACCAACTTTTCTAGTGTTTTCCCGTGCCATACACGGAGGAATTTTTGCGAT
>DHUW01000081.1:15915-17627 GCA_002409365.1 Anaerolineaceae bacterium UBA5224
TCTTTGTCTTCAGACTTGCAGATCGTAATCAGGCATGGTTTTCCTTTGGGGTTACCTTCTTCGCAAGCAGCATTTTGATCTTAACCAGCTTGCTCCTAAATCCTTCAGGTTTGGGCGGAGTGGCAAGCGGATTGATCGCTTTTGCGCAGAATTTTGTGCTTCCCTTTGAAAAACCTATCTATCATTCGATTTATCTATTACTTGCGCATAGCATACTGCCGTTGATACTCTTTTTGGTTGGTTATTCTCGAACTCAGGCAAAAAAAAGTGATGGTTGGTACAAGATTGCTGGTGTATCTGTCATTATTTCGTTGATTATCAGCCTGGTAATTTCCAGAGAAACTTTTGAACTGTTGCTATGGCCTGTATTCGTTTTGTGGCTGGGTGGAGCGGTTTGGTTGGGGCAATGGCAACTAAAATTGCAGGGCTCCTGGTTGTCAACAAACTTATTAAGAGGATTTGTTCTGGCGATTTTGACTTACTTGATGGTGAATATTGGTCGAATTGCAGAACAGCCACTCGGATCCCCTCAATTCTGGAGCATCCTTTTAATGATTGCCGGGGGAATAATTTTGCTTATTTCTGCCTGGTGGTTGGTAAAATTCGGATGGTCCAATGGCGGCGGTAACAAAAATATTTTGCTTGCTCTTCTTAGTTTCTTAGCTATCGTGAGCATCGGAAATAGCACCCGCAGCTTGATCAAAACCCAAGAACTCCGTTCCCTTGAATTCCTGGACAATTCCTTGTTCCTGCCCAATAATGATATCGGGCGTGTTTTAGATGACTTCGCACTCACAGGCAAGACTTTGCCTCAATTAGGTGGATATGAGCTTGTGGATTTGCCCTCTGAATATTCATGGTATTTTCGGAGTTTCTTAATTGAGCGAAACCAACCCAACACGAGAGTGATTCTAACTCGAACAAGCAATATGCCTGAACGAGATGAAGAATTTAGAGGAAGCAATGTCGTTTTGGAGAGATCGATTGACTGGCGAAAAGAACCGCTGAGCACTTATTTGCAGGCCTTGGCAGGTAATATACTTGCTTTTACAGATCAAAAAGGGGTGATGTGGATCCAGACAAATTTATTTACAGGAGCAACCAATTAACATGTGTGATCAAAAATACCAAAACCCTCCAGAAATCATTGCGATCGATGGACCAGCTGCTTCAGGCAAATCGACTATCGGCAACCTGATCGCCAACAAACTCGGATACATCAGTCTCGATACTGGAATTATGTATCGGGCAGTCGCATTCAAAGCGGTGGAACAAGGTGTGGATGTATATGATGACGAAGATATCAGTGACTTGGCAGAGAAAATTTCTATTGATATCCGACCTTCACATGGTAATGATGACCGACAATTCGACGTAATTATTGATGGAATTGATCGCTCCTGGGATATTCGCACACCAGAGGTCAACCAGGTTGTTTCGGAAGTCTCAGTTTTTCCAAGAGTGCGAAACGCGATGACCCAACTTCAGCGGGAAATAGCAAAAAACGGCAAGATAGTGATGATCGGGCGCGATATTGGCACAGTGGTTTTACCCCATGCTGATATGAAGATTTATTTGGAAGCCAGTGTTGAAGTCCGTGCTCAACGCAGATATATCGAGGAACTTTCAAGGGGCAAAAAGGTCTGCCTTGATGAAATTGCGGATTCCCTGAGGCATCGGGATGAAATAGACTCAGGCAGGGCAGTGGCTCC
>DHUW01000081.1:17905-19487 GCA_002409365.1 Anaerolineaceae bacterium UBA5224
GACAGAGAACCGATTGTCATACAGATTTTCCAAAAAGGCAATTCAGATTCAGCAGAAGAAACACAGCAAAACGGATCGCAGTTTTTGTTGAGCAAGTTAATCCCTTGAATATCCAAACGGATATTGACTGAGGATTATGTATTCCTGCCTATTAATCTACGCTCAAAGATAGAGCAGTACCACACCGACCACTGTCACCATTGAGCCGAGAACCTCAAACCACTTTATTTTTTCCTTGAACGCCAGCCAGTTAACCGGTATGACCAGGACAGGCATGATCGACATGATCGCCGCAGCAACTGCTGCCGGCGCATTTTGAATAGCCAACAACGAAAACCCAACCCCCAGCACCGGGCCAAAAAAAGCCCCCGTTGCAGTCATCCGGGCAGCTTTCCCATCTCTGAGTAGTACATGCAGCTTATGCCAATGATTGCCGATGAGAAAGAACAGTATAAAGCCAGCGATCGAAGCAATGATACGTATTTGGGTGGCAGCAAAGGGGTAATAGTCCCCCATGCCCTGTTTACTCAAAATCAGACCAAAGGATTGACCGACCGCTCCCATTAGTCCGCAAAAGAGACCATATGAATTCACTCGTAATTTCAGTTTATTCTTTTCCCCACGAGTCAAGATCACTACAGCTATGCCAGTCAGGGTAAGGGCGATTCCTAATATCGCCAAAGGTTTCAGAACCTCGCCGAAGATAAAGAAACTCAGTACACCGGTAAGGACTGGTGAAAGGCTCATCAGCAGAAGTGTAATTCGCGTGCCATTGCGCACATAGGCTTCGAATAGGAAAATATCACCGATCACGAATCCAACCACACCGGAAAGTGACAGCCACAACCAGGCAGAAGGTGGAGCATCGGTCGCAAAGGGATTTCCGCGGAGAATCCAGAGGACGATGCTTATTATGCCCAGGGCGAAGATCATACGCAAAAAGCTGACCGCCAGCGAAGAAGTTCGCTTGCTGGCACGTTCAAAAAATGTACCGGAGATGACCCAGAAAAAGGCAGTTAGCAGTGCAGAAAATTCACCGATATGGGATAGATTCATGGTAGATTCCTCAAAGGCGAAATCTTATCACGAATGCTGACTTGGTGGGGCAGGTTAAGGTGATAATTTGTCTACACCCACAAAATTCCTTACTTACAACATGACCTCAGTGAAGATTGGTTCAAGCAACTGTTCTATGATTTAGTTCGAATTCACAGGTCGCTCATGCTATAATTCCATATCATGACTCATGATCTCCAGAAGGCACTTTCAATCTTTTTTTCAGCGAGCTTTAGTGCACAAACTGCACAAGCTTTTCGACCCACATCCCTGATTTTTCCTATCCTGTTCCAGGCTGTAATGGTTTTTGTTTGCATGAAGCACGTCGATTTTGCACATCAAAAGAATATTTTCAAAAATCGCTGGCTCTATATCCTGGCTTTGCTGGTCCTGCCCTTTCTTTTTGCAGTCGTACGACCGTTTGATGGCCAGGTATTAGGATTCAATGGCGAATATTACAGCCCGATCGTACCGTTGTTGAGCCTTGTGCCGGTCATAATTGCTGTTGGAACCGTTGGTCCATTGC
>DHUW01000081.1:19751-31056 GCA_002409365.1 Anaerolineaceae bacterium UBA5224
TTTTTCGCTGTTCAGCTTAACTTATCACCGGAAGATACAACTGACTGGCGCATCGTTTTCAACAAAACTTTTGAAATTGGGATGCTTAGTTTACCTTTCTGGATGCTTTGGCAATTTAACCTTGGATTTGTGCATGGGTTGCGAGATGCGATCGCCCTCCTCAGCCAGTCGATATTTTTATGGGTCACACATCTGCCCGAATTAATCGTCTCAGTTTTCGCTCTCTACTTTTTTATCCATTTCCTCAAGGACGATTGGAAACCGAAATATTATCTCAAGGATCAGGGGATCGGCGGGGTCTTCAGTGTAGTTCTTGAACAGATCGAACAGATGAGCAAAGGTAATTTCGACCAACCGACCCGGGTTCAAACCCGCACAACTGGAGAAAAAGCGCTTCTGGACGGGATCGAAAACTTGCGTCAAAGCTTTAAAGTCCGCAGCGATACCCAGGCACGTCTCCTCTCTGTTGACCCGACACACTACTCGCGTGAAGGGTATGACCTGGTCATGTCCTCGATATTACGGGCAGCACTGACAGGGGACGCCAGTTCAGCTCGGATTGTCTTGATTGAATCTTCACCTATAAGTCGCAAGCCTGAGATGAGGTTGCGTACAGGTCAGGGCGAACAAACCCGGAATTATGCCTACCTCGATCCGATGATTTTGGAAAAAATCGCCGACCAGGAACAATTGGTTCTGAGTAACATCAAAGTTGACCAATATTTTGGGCTGACTCCCGGTACGCCTTACCCACAGGCTTTGATTGCATTAAAAATTGATGGAGGAACCCAATCGCAGGGAATTCTCTGGGTTGGATTTGAGCAAAATCACTGGATCAGCAATCAAGAGTTGGAACTTTATAAGGAACTTGCCTATCGCGCTTCTGCCACCTTGAAAACAAAGGAACAGATTCTAAAGGTGCAGACTGAAAAAAGCTGGTTGAACGAACTACTTAATGCGATTCCGGATCCGATCATAGTGGTTGATCCGAAAGGAACTGTTTTGTACCAAAACCTTGCCAGTAACGACCTGGTTGCTGATTCTCTTGGTTTGACGAAGGACGGACCAAAAGGTCAGCAGATCATCCAATCCCGCCTTGCGGAACTGACTCAAAGCAGTAGGGCTGACAAGGGGAGGAATAAAACGATCACCCTGGCAAACCAAAAGGAATATGGGGTGGATGTATATCCTGTCAAATTAGAAGGCAGGGACACAGGCACAATCATATACCTGAAAGATTATCACTGGATCAACCAGGCAAATAAAGAGAAAAATGAGTTCGTCAGCAACATCAGCCATGACCTTCGGTCGCCTTTAAAGCTTATGAAGGGTTATACCAGCCTGATCAAGCACATCGGTAATCTGAGTGATCAGCAGGAGGTGCTGGTCAATCGGCTTGAAGCCGGCATCGAAGACATGAAGCGCCTGGTAAGCAAAGTATTGGATATGGAAAGGTTGGATACGGATATCGGCTTGATGTATACGACCTTTGATATGAAGGAAATGATCCTCGAGACAATTGCCATGTTGAATGCCCAGGCACAGCAAAACAGAATCTCTGTGAATACCGATCTGGGAACGATCAATACGCCTTATATTTCCGCAGACCGTATTCTGCTTCAACAGGCTATCTACAATTTGCTCGAAAATGCCATCAAATTCAGCCCAAGAGGAGAGACGGTTTTGATCAAGGCGGAAAAAGATGCCTGCTGGATGCATGTGACTGTGCAGGATCATGGAAAGGGCATAGCGCCGCTGGATCAGTCGCGTATTTTTGATCGCTTCTTCTATATGGATGATGAACCCAATTTCGATAACCGTGGTCAGGGGTTAGGTCTGGCGATCGTGAAATCGATTGCCGAGAAGCACGGTGGTAGCATCAGTGTGGCGAGTAAGCTGGGGACTGGAAGTTCGTTTTACCTTGATATCCCCCTCCATCGACTTGAAGGAATGAATAAATCATCGTAGACTATACTGAAGATCAGAACGTGGTCGGGCGGGTTTTGGAGCCCGGTTTAAATATTGTCCTGGATGTTGACCCATAAAGGAGAATCTGAGGAAATTGTGACCGACTCGACCAAATTTTACTTGACAGAAGACAGAGATTAACCTTATAATGTCAGTTTGCGTGAATATACGATACAAACGAAAACGCACTGGAGAGACAGGTTCCAGCGGGTTTTTCGTGTCTTAAATTGTCCTCACCGAATTGGAGGTATGAGTGGAAACAAAAGAAATGAAGGCACTGCGAATTAACCTTGCTTCACCGGAAGTGATTCGAAGTTGGTCATATGGTGAAGTTCTCAAACCTGAGACAATCAACTACCGACGTTTGCGCCCTGAAAAAGATGGTTTGTTTGATGAAGCAATCTTCGGACCTACCCGCGACTGGCAATGTTATTGTGGAAAGTATAAGAACCCCCGCTACAAAGGAATTATCTGCGATAAATGCGGCGTAGAAGTCACAAAATCGTCTGTCCGTCGAGAACGGATGGGTCATATCGACCTGGCTGCACCGGTAGCTCATATTTGGTACACTCGCCGAATCCCATCTTACCTTGGTTTGTTGCTTGATATTTCCCGAAAAAATCTTGATCGCGTGCTTTATTTCGCCCAATACATCGTCACTTATGTTGATGAAGATGCTCGTCAAAAGGCACTTAATCGTCTGAAGGATGAGATGAGTGTTTCAGAACGCGAACTTGGCGAACAATTGAATGAAAAGATCGTTGAGACAAAAAAGCAGCGTGACGCTCAACTGAAACGTCTTGACGCTGAGATCGCCAACATTGAGAGCGAATATGATGAGAAGGTCTCCAGTCTGTTTGAACCAGTGATTTCGGCCGGTCAGGACCTGGAGCGTGAACTGAACGATAAAACCGGCAAGACCATTCGAAAAGCAATCGTTTTTGAAGTCGAAGGCGTCAGGCAAACCATCGTAGAGCCTGGTCAGGAAGTTACAGCCAAGCACGTTGCTGATGTCCAGGATCTGGTCCGCGAACGTATGGACATGCTCGAGAAAGATCTCAAGGCTGAACGAAGCGAAAGACTGGAAAAAATTGCGATGAAACGCGAAGAAATCAAAGCCGAAGCTGAATTGGCTATGGAAGGTCTTCGCAACCAATTGGATGACGAAAAAGACGTCACCAATTCAGAAAACGCCAGGAAACGTGATGAACTCGCTGAACTTGAGCCTTTTACCTTTATAAGCGAATCGCGCTATCGTGAACTTAAATCGCGGTGGGGCAATGTATTTAAGGCAGACATGGGCGCTGAGGCGTTCTATGATATTCTGCGCCGCCTGGACCTGGATGCACTCTCTGAAGAACTCTGGACTGAAGCCCGTACGACCAAGAGCAAACAAAAACGAAAGAAAGCTACTAGCCGGTTGAAGGTGGTTGAGGCATTCCGCCGTTCAACCAACCGACCAGAATGGATGGTCCTGACAGCATTACCCGTAATCCCCCCTGATCTGCGACCAATGGTTCAATTGGATGGTGGACGTTTTGCAACTTCCGACCTGAATGATCTTTACCGTCGTGTCATCAACCGCAATAACCGTCTCAAGAGGCTGTTGGAATTAGGCGCTCCGGATGTTATCGTCCGTAATGAAAAGCGTATGCTCCAGGAGGCTGTAGATTCGCTGATCGATAACTCACAACGAGGACGCATGCTCTCCCGACGTGGCCGCCGCGAACTGCGCTCCCTTTCCGATATGCTCAAGGGCAAGAAAGGCCGCTTCCGCCGTAACCTGTTGGGTAAGCGCGTAGACTACTCTGGTCGATCCGTTATCGTCGTTGGTCCGCACCTCAAGTTGTACCAATGCGGTCTGCCCAAGACAATGGCTCTGGAACTCTTCCGACCTTTTGTGATTGCCGGTCTCGAATCTCATGGTTACACCAGCAACATCAAAGGCGCGAAGAAATACATCGAACGCAACCGTCCTGAAGTTTGGGAAGTGCTGGAAGAAGTCATTAAAGACCGCCCTGTTCTGTTGAACCGAGCTCCAACCCTTCACCGTCTGGGTATCCAGGCTTTCGAGCCGATTTTGGTTGAAGGTAGTGCTATTCAGCTTCACCCGCTCGTGACCACCGCTTTCAACGCTGACTTTGATGGTGACCAGATGGCCGTCCATGTGCCTCTGTCTGATAAGGCTGTTGCTGAAGCACGCGAATTGATGCTCGCAAGCAAAAACCTGCTCAAACCTGCCAGTGGTGAACCTGTCATCTCCCCAGGAAAGGACATGGTATTGGGTGTTTATTACCTTACTATGGAACCTACCGAACCCAAGAATGACAATGTGCGCATTTTCGGTTCAATCAACGAGGTTATTTTGGCCTACCAGCTTCAGCAGGTCAAGATTCATACCCGTATTAAACTCCGCGTCAACACGTGGTATTCTGACAACGGTGACCGACTGCCAAGTGCTGAGACGAGGATCATTGATACAACAGTAGGCAGAGCGATTTTTAACGACATTCTTTCTGATACGATGAAATTCATTAATATGACCCTTGATAAGGGTGGTGTTCGTGACTTGATCAGCGAGATTTATGATCGTGAAGGTTTGGATGAAACCACCCGGATCGCTGATAGTGTGAAGGATATTGGCTTCCGCTATGCTACTCAATCTGGCTCCACCCTGGCTGTTTCTGATATCACCGTTCCTCCTGAGAAAAAAGAGTACATCGACGAGGCACTGGTAGCTGTTGAAGAAATTCAGCGAGCTTACAATCGTGGTCTGACCTCAGAAGCAGAACAAAATAAAAACATCATTGATGTCTGGCAGGCAACCACCGAAAAAGTTGGTAAGGCTGTGAAGAAGCACCTGGACCCGGATGGCAACCTTTCGACGATGGCACTCTCTGGTGCGACCAAGGGCGGTTTTAGCCCTATCTCCCAGATGGCTGGTATGCGCGGTTTGGTTGCTGACCCTTCAGGTCGTGTTATCCCAATGCCTATCCGTTCCAACTTCCGTGAAGGTCTGTCAGCATTGGAATACTTCATCTCCACCCATGGTACCCGTAAGGGTTTGGCAGATACAGCTTTGCGTACTGCAGAAGCCGGCTACCTGACCCGCCGCCTGGTGGATGTTGCCCAGGACATCATTATCAATAATGAAGACTGTGGTACTAAAGAAGGTATTTGGATCAATAGTGCTGATGACATCGCCGGTCAGCCGTTTGGCGACCGTTTGCTCGGGCGTCTCCTGGCTCTGCGCCTGGTGCACCCTGAGACAGGTGAGATCATTGCTGAAAGAAACGAACTGATCAATAAGGAATTGGTTGGCAAGATCATTGATGCAAAAATTACATCAGTCTATGTGCGCTCACCTCTGACCTGTGAACTGGTTCATGGTATTTGTGCTCGCTGTTATGGCACCGACCTCGGTCGTGGCGAAATGGTTAAATTGGGTTCAGCAGTTGGTATTGTTGCCGCCCAGTCAATTGGTGAACCGGGTACTCAGCTGACTCTGCGAACCTTCCATACCGGTGGTGTTGCCGCCGGAAGTGACATTACCACTGGTCTGCCCAGGGTTGAAGAATTATTTGAAGCGCGACGCATGCCCAAGGATGAAGCTGTTATCGCTGAGATCGCAGGTGTAGCTTCAATAGTTCAGTCAGAACGCAACCCAGATCAGCGATCGGTGCGCATTGAAAATACAACCATGATTTCTGATGACTACGATATCCCGGCAGATTGGGAAATCAAGGTTAAGGAAGAAGACAAAATCGAAAAGAACGATGTGATTGCGACGCACGATGAGGCAACCATTGTTGCCAGCAATGCTGGTCGCGTTCGCTACGAAGGCCGCCGCGTGATCGTTTCTTACGAGGATACCCAAGTGGAGGAGTACGAAATCCCAACCACTGCGCGCTTGATCACAAAAGATGGCGAGAGGGTAGAAGCCGGTCAACCATTAACCGAAGGTTCACTGAATCCGCATACCATTCTGAAGATCAAGGGTCGTGAAGCGACCGAAACTTACTTGCTCAAGGAAATCCAGCAGGTTTACCGAACCCAGGGTCAAAACATCAATGACAAGCACTTTGAAGTGATCATCCGCAAGATGCTCAACAAAGTCCAGATCACCAGACCCGGCGATACCAAATTTCTACCCCAGGACCTGGTGGATCGGCTCGAGATCCGCGCGGAAAATGAAGAATTGCTTGCCAAGGGTCTGCGTCCGGCTCGTTATGCTGAGATCCTCTTAGGTGTCTCAAAAGCTTCTTTGAGTACAGATTCCTTCCTGTCTGCATCATCTTTCCAGCACACCATCAAAGTGTTGGCAGGGGCTGCGATTGAATCGAAAGTTGACCCGCTGTACGGCTTAAAAGAGAACGTGATCATCGGTAAGCTGATCCCGGCAGGAACTGGTTTCCAGCCAGGTCGCTTTGATCAGGCTGAAGAGGAAGTAGTCCCCGGTAAGCCAGATATTGAAACCGAACAACTCCAGATCTTCCCAGAGGAAGATTCCGAATCATTCGATGAGGACGAGGACGAACATCTCTATGATGAGAACGATTTTGACAGCCTTGATGAGCTGGAAGCTTCACTCGACTCCGATGAGGAAGAAGATGTTGAACCTGAGGTTCTCGAAGACGAGGACGAATTCGTTGATGAAGAAGAAGACTTTGATATTGAGTTGGATGACGACGAAGACGAAGACTCGTTCGATGACGATGATGAAGAATAATTTATAGTTCAACTAAATTAACAAACACCCGGAGACTCAAAATCCCGGGTGTTTGTGCTATAGTTAAGGGTTGTTAGTACCCGAATGAAAAATTTGAACATGAGTATTAGTTATGATCTCGACCAACGTCAATAAAGTAAATATTAACGCTGAAATGCAACAATCCTACCTGGATTATGCCATGAGCGTCATCGTCTCACGTGCGCTGCCAGATGCGCGCGATGGTTTGAAACCAGTTCAACGCAGGATCCTGTATGCCATGTATGACATGGGCATCCGTGACGATACTCCCCATAAGAAATCAGCCAGAATTGTCGGTGAAGTGCTTGGTAAGTACCACCCTCATGGCGATACTGCTGTATATGAAGCCATGGCGCGTATGGCGCAGGATTTCTCGGAAAGATACCTCCTGGTCGATGGGCAGGGCAACTTTGGAAGTATTGATGGCGACCCTCCGGCTGCCATGCGTTATACCGAAGCCAGGCTCTCCCCAATTTCAATTGAACTGCTCCGCCAACTCGACATGGAAACTGTCGATTTCTCTGACAATTTCGATGGAACACTCAAGGAACCTTCGGTTTTGCCTTCAGCTATTCCCAATATGCTGGTTAACGGCGCATCCGGTATTGCTGTTGGCATGGCAACCAATATTCCACCGCATAATCTGGGTGAGGTAATTGATGCCCTGGTGATGATGTTGGAGAACTGGGATCGTATCGAGGACATCACCGTTGATGACCTGATGGTGCATATCAAGGGTCCCGATTTCCCTACCGGCGGCATGATCTTGCAGGACGACAGTTCCGAACCACTTTCGCAAATTTATGGTTCCGGTCATGGAACTGTCAAAATGAGGGCACAAACCAGGCTGGAAGAAATGTCACGGGGCAGAATGCGCATTATCGTGACGGAACTGCCATTTATGGTCAATAAATCCTCTCTGATCGAAAAAATCGCCAGCCTTATCCGCGAAGGAGGGCTGGAAGGGATCACCGACCTGCGTGATGAATCTGACCGGCAGGGCATGCGTATTGTTTTCGACCTGACCAAAAATGCCGAGTACGAAA
The DNA here is from genome assembly GCA_002409365.1 of Anaerolineaceae bacterium UBA5224. Lineage (GTDB taxonomy): Bacteria > Chloroflexota > Anaerolineae > Anaerolineales > Anaerolineaceae > Mesolinea. Next base: position 27,516 of record DHUW01000081.1, read on the forward strand.
CCATTCTGACCACTCTTTACAAACGCACACAGATGGAGAGCACCTTCGGCATCAATATCCTGGCATTGGTGGATGGAAGTCCCCATCGCCTGTCGTTGAAACAAGCGTTGCGTGTTTTCGTCGAGCACCGTATCGAAGTTATCCGTCGCAGAAGCGAGTATTTGCTGCGAAAGAATGAAGAACGGTTGCACATCCTCGAAGCGCTGCGCATAGCCATTCAAAATATCGATGATATCATTCGACTTATCAAGAAATCCCAGTCAGTGGATGATGCCCGACAAGGTTTGATGACCAAATATGGTCTGGATGAGATCCAGGCAAATGCGATCCTCGAAATGCCCCTGCGCCGCCTGGCTTCTTTGGAGCGTAAGAAAATTGAAGACGAATTCAAGGAAGTCAGCAAAACGATTGCCGACCTGAAAGCGCTCCTAAAATCACAGGTAAAGATGCGCCAGGTTGTGATCAAAGAACTGCGGGAGGTCAAAGAAAAGTACAATGACAACCGTAGAACGCAGATTTACACATTGGGTGAAGGCGAAAAGGCTTCGGATTTTCTTACTGTCACCGATGTGATGCCGCTTGAGCATTATTGGATTGAAATTTCTGAGGACGGACTGGTATCACGCACAGAAAATGATAAGTCCAATCGGCTGGGTGGTGAAAATGCGCCCTGGAACATGATAAGGACCAATTCACACCAGACAATTTTTCTGGTGACGACTGAAGGCCGTTGTGCAGCGATTGCATCGTTGTCAATCCCGGTCCAGCGTGAAGGAAACAACGCGATTCCAGTACACAAAGTGGCGCCATTGCACCCGAATGATATTCTGCAAACGATTTTTACTTTACCCCTTGACACAGAAGATTTGCCAGAAAGATACGCGATCACGATTACCCGTCAGGGTATGATCAAACGTTCAAGCGTCAAGGATCTGCCCGGTGTTTCTGTCAGTGATTTTGTTTTATGCAAGGTCAACGACGAAGATGAATTATTCCAGGTGATGATCAGTGATGGAAACCAGGACATACTCATTGCCACAGCTAGTGGAATGTGTATTCGTTTCAATGAGAACGATGTAAGGGCTATGGGGTTGGTGGCAGCTGGTGTGAATGCGATCAAACTCAAGGAAGGCGATACTATAGTAGGCGCGGCTTTGGTCTCCGATAAGGATGAGGTGGCGCTGCTTTCCCGCCTGGGTTTGGCAAAACGAACTCCTGCCAGTGAATTCCCGGTACAGGGGAGGTATGGTCAGGGTGTGATCGGCTGGAAGTTGAGTGATGAAGATCAAATCGCTGCCATGCTGGTTGGAAAACTGACTGATAAAGGGATCAGCCATTTCCGCAAATCTGCCAGTAAGGTCTTTACGATCACGAATGCTGTCACCCGTAAACGGGCTGCCAATGGGCAGAGCATGTATTCGTTAAAGCCTGGAGATGAAGTGATCGGCTTTACCACCATCACAGATTACAGTGACTATTGGGGTGAAGAAAAGTAAGCTAAATTCACGACAAGATTCCCATTTATTACGATTTTCAGATTTTTTTAAGGGAGACCTCTGTGGTCCCCCTTTGCTTTTAGATAGTCTAGGTTGCTAATAAGGTACTGGGCAGATGATGTGTAATAGTCGTTCTAAGCTTGGAGATTTCCTTCCAGCCCCAATTCATTTGCTATAGTGCGCATGGCCTGAATAATATTTTCGATGTGTTTCCAAAGTTCAACCCCAAATTCCTCAGCAGCCGCAGCGATAACTGTTCGATCGGCTCCAGCGGCAAAGGACCGGTCTTTCCATTTGTTCTTGACCGATTTTGGAGTGAGATCAAAAAGCGATCTGGACGGACGCACAAGGGCAACTGCTGTGATCAAACCTGTTACCTCGTCACAGGCATACAATCCTTTTGCGAGCAAAGTCCTTCGCGGAATACCAGTTGCGTCAGAGTGACCAGCTATGGCTTCAATGATCTCTTCCGAAACGCCTTTATCTCGTAATAATTGCAGTCCCAGTAGTGGGTGTTGTTCAGAGATTGGGTGGATCTCCCAGTCGTAATCGTGGAGAAGTCCGGTGACGGCCCAATCTTCTTCATCTTGCTCAAGCATTTTGGCATAAAAGCGCATTGCTGCCTCAACACTCAACATGTGCCTGACCAGGCTTTCGTTGCTGACTTTTTCTCTGACCAATTGCAGGGCTTGTTCTCGATTCATAACATTATCCTCACTTATTATGGAAAAATCGGTTCCATATCTCCCAGAACCGGTAAAGGTTTCAATACATATACATCCAGCCAGGCAATCGCCGTGGCGAAAACCTCCCGAACATTCCAAAACAGATAGCGGGAGCGGATATAACCCGATTGTTCGACAGGTACACCGACTGCATCCAACTCAGAATTCTCACACAAGAAGAGAGCCCGGGGCAAATGGTACGCCTGTGTTACTACGATAACCTCATCCAGACCAAAAATGTGATGCGCACGATAACAACTGTCATACGTGCGGCGACCAGCATAATCCAAAACAAGATCCTCTTCGGGAACACCTTGTTCCAGGGCGTAGATCTGCATGGCGCCAGGCTCGTTATAGGTGATCTCGGTATTGTCCCCTGTAAGCAGAAGTTTCTGCACTTTCCCCTGCCGGTATAGCGTTATAGCTGCATCCAGTCTGTCTTTGAGTGGTGCTGATGGTCCGCCTGATGCGTTCAACCCGGCACCCGGAACCAAAACAACCGGTTTGGAGGGAACAGTCTGCAGCGAGTAGGTTGCGTCTTTGGTAGTAAGCAACATAGTCACTCGCAGGATACCTATGACGAAGAAGGCAGCGCAAATCAGAATGATGAAAATTCGCAGAGTCTTTTTCATAGATCAGGGGCTATCTTGCCAGGTCGGCTAATCGAACATCTGTGGTGATGAGTAGGTCCCGCAGCGCCTGGTAACTGGTGTCGTGTAAGGGTTCCAATTGAGCAACTTCATAATTCAGCATCTGGCTCAACAGACTTTTGCCAAGTTCCTCCCGAGAAAAATTCCGTAAAAATTCAGAAATACGATTCTGGAGCGGCAGTTCCATCTGTTTGGAGACGGAAAGGTTCAAATTTGGAATGATTGCTGGAGAGATCCAGAGGATTGGCACCTTATCGATCGCATCTGTAAGATCTCCAATCACTTCAGAAGATGTGCGAGGGTCTGCTGAGAGCGCGTATGTGGCAGTATAAGCACAGATCCCTTTAACATAAAGTGCGCGAATGCTGGAACTGAAACTGAAAGTGAGTACTGGTCGGGTATAGGCAATGTTATTTTGATTGAGAAAACCCAGGGGCACCCAGTAACCTGAGAGGGAATCTTCCTGGGTCAGGCAAGGCCGCAGCCCTGCCAGTTGAGTCAATGCTTGGGCTGCAGTTGCCTGGGAACTGTTCGTTTTTGCGTTATAGAAAATTTCATATTCAGCGTCTTTATGCCCCAGAAACTGCACACCGTAGGCAGTGACGCCCAGGTGATTGGTCACCAATAATGCGCTGACGAGGTTTTTTTGAGAGGCGAGCAGGTATTCCGG
>DHUW01000081.1:31327-35208 GCA_002409365.1 Anaerolineaceae bacterium UBA5224
ACTCTGAATCGCTTCAGCCTGACCAGGGACATTTTCCTGAATAATTATTCCAATCGTGATCGGGTTTTCCAGCGAGCCCAGGGGTGCTGGAGTGGGTGTGTAAGTTGGCATGGGGGTGGGCGGTTGCAAAGGGGGTGTTTCTGTTTGAAGGTTGAATTCGAGAGTTGGCTGCCCCGACAATGAGCCGCAAGCGCTCAAGAGCATTAACAAAATGGTCATTGCCAGGATAAAACGCATACCAGTCTTTGCCATATGTTGATTTTACCTTATTTGAAAATGAAGGGCTGTCGCAATGAACTCTGAGGCTATGTTAAAATCAATAAAAAATAGCGGAGGTTGCTATGGAAATCAAAATTGAAGCAATCAAAAAACCTGAAGATACCAACTTCATCTTTGGTCAATCCCATTTTATCAAAACCGTTGAAGATATCCACGAGATGCTGATCACATCTGTGCCTGGAATCAAATTCGGACTGGCGTTTTGTGAGGCTTCCGGTCCCAGCCTGGTGCGGTGGACAGGGAATGACGAAGGCCTGATCAATTTGGCGACTGAAAATGCCATGAGAATTGGTGCCGGGCACAGCTTTATTCTTTTCCTTGGTGAAGGCTTTTTTCCAGTCAATATCTTGAACAACCTCAAAAATATCCCAGAAGTGGTCAATATTTATTGTGCGACAGCCAACCCAACGGAAGTTGTCCTGGTTGAAACTGACCTGGGCCGTGCAGTATTGGGTGTGGTGGATGGTGGGTCACCTAAAGGAATTGAAACTGAGGAAGATATCGCCATACGGAAAAGCTTTTTACGGAAAATCGGTTATAAGTTCTAAGTTATCTAGACCTTTTATTCTTCGTCTAAAGCCCATTCCTTGAGCAAATCAAGACCGGTTAAGGCTCTGGCGCGATGGCTGATCTTGTTCTTTATTTCTGGACCAAGTTCAGCCATGGTTTTTCCAGTCTCCGGGATCAGAAATATCGGGTCATAACCAAAACCGTCCTTGCCCCTGAGTTCGTCTATGACCTTTCCGTGAACAATGCCATGATTGTTGCCGTTCAGGTCCTTGTTCACCAAGAAAACTGCATGGCAATGGAAGGAAGCCAACCAGGGTTTGGGTTTACCTTCAAGCTTTGAAAGCAGGTAAAGGCAGCGGTCATAATCGGAAGCACCAGATTTTGGCGAATAGCGGTGAGAATGTATGCCAGGTTCCCCACCCAGAAGCTCCACCTCCAACCCCGAGTCATCCGCTAAAACGGGCATTCCACTTGCCTGGTGAAAAGCCATAGCTTTTAGCAGTGAATTCTCGTAATAGGTCTCACCAGACTCAGGTGGGTCCAAACTTAACCCAAGCTCTGCTGGTTTAATCAGTTGAATGGGCAGATGTGTCAGGATCGCCGAAATCTCCTGAAATTTGTGGACGTTATTGCTGGCAACCAATACCTTTTTCATAAACCATCCTTGTTTACTTGGGCTCAAAAAACCCACATGATATAATTACAAAAACTTTAACAATTGTAAATGACCATGGAACAAATAAGACACCCTCTTCGTACAAATGTCGGCTATTTTCTAAATAAGCCGATAGGTTACAGCCGGGAATTTGAGATCGATTTCCCGCATATTTTTATCGAACCTGACTTTCATGCCGATAATCTCAAAGGTACCTATTCCTTTTCCCGCACAAGCGAGGGTCTGCTGCTGCAGGCAGATTTGGAAGCAGATATTAAAGGACAGTGCAGCCGCTGCCTTGAACCAGTGATGGTACATGTGTGCACCAAGTTCGAAGAACTGTATGTTTTCGAAACCCGCATGAAAGAAGAGCTGGACGAAGAAGAAGTACCTAATGACGGCTATATCGAACTGGGCGTGCCATTCCGTGACTACCTGCTGCTGGAAATGCCGATAAATACTCTCTGCCAGCCAGACTGCAAAGGAATCTGCATAGATTGCGGTCAAAACCTGAACGCCGGAACCTGTGAGCATAATCACAGTGTAGACTATTCATAATCCAATTATTTTGAACCTAAAGCATGCCTGGTGATGGTAAAATTTGCCGATGCTTTAATTTGGGAGTAACCATGAACGAGAATATTTTAATTGCTGTTGCCTGGCCTTATGCCAATTCTGATATTCATGTCGGAAATATTACCGGATCTCACCTTTCGGGTGATATCGTTGCACGTTATCAACGACTGAGAGGGAACAAAGTATTGATGGTATCAGGTTCTGACTCTCACGGGACGGCAATCACAATCAAGGCTGACCAAACCGGGCAAACCCCATTGGAGATTTACTCCCATTATCACCCACGTTTCATAGAGCTTTTCCAACGGTTGGGGATCAGTTATGACTTGTTCACTTCGACCCACACAGAGAATCATTTTGATATTGCGCAGAAGGTATTTCTGAGCTTGCTTGAAAATGGATATTTGAAAAAACAGATTACCAAGCAATGGTATAGCCCGACAATGCAGCGCTTTTTGCCTGATCGTTATGTGGAAGGCACCTGCTATATCTGCGGGTTTGAGGGTGCACGCTCTGATCAATGCGAACATTGTGGTAATGAACTTGAGCCAGAGAAACTGATCAATCCCCGCTCCAAGGTGGATGGATCCACCCCAATACTCAAAGAAACCGAGCATTTCTTCCTGGACCTTTCTACGTTGGAACCACAGATCCATGAATTTCTTAAAGAACGGGAAGGCTATTGGCGCCCCAATGTGCTGCGGCAGTCGTTGGGTACTATCCAATCGGTAGGTTTGAAACCCACTTCAATTACCCGCGACCTGGATTGGGGCATTCCTGTGCCATTGGAAGGTTGGGAAGGCAAGCGCCTCTATGTTTGGTTCGAAGCGGTGATTGGATACCTTTCCTCTTCGGTTGAATGGGGAAATCTGAACGGTCACCCCGATATTTGGCGTGAATGGTGGACCAACCAGAAGGCGAAGTCATATTACTTTATTGGAAAAGATAATATCACTTTTCATGCAGTCACCTGGCCGGCAGAACTGCTCGGCATGCGCAATGATTTTGACCGTCGGATGGGCAGCGCTTCACCTAAAACGCTTGTGTTGCCTTATGATGTTCCTGCTAATGAGTTCATGAACCTGGAAGGCAAAAAGATCAGTGGCAGCCACAACTGGGCAATCTGGGGGCTGGATGCTTTGGATCGTTATGACAGCGATGCACTGCGCTATTATCTGACGGTTGCCATGCCCGAAAACCGGGATTCCGATTGGGATTGGGAGGAGTTTTTCCAACGCAACAACAACGAACTAGTGGCGACCTGGGGGAACCTGGTCAATCGGGTAGTGTCGTTCACCTGGAAAAATTATGAGGGCAAAATTCCTAATCCAGGCCAATTACGTGCTTCCGATCTTGAATTGCTGGAAACCATTAAGGCTGGTTTCGATTCGGTTGGTGATCACCTGGAAAAGGTGCAATTGAAGTCAGCTTTGGCGGAAGCAATGCGCCTGGCGACTGAAGTCAACAAGTATCTGGATGTGCATGCACCCTGGTTTGAGATCAAGACTGATCGCGATGAAGCGGCAAAATCATTGTTCACCGCCATCCAGGCGATTGATTGGCTGAAAATATTGTTTTCACCTTTCCTGCCGGATACAAGCGAGCGGTTAAATCAAATTTTAGCTAATGACTATAGCCTGTTTGGAACATCGTTCACCCAGGAAATTACAGATTCGCTTGGAACACACCTGGTATTGGGTCGAAACAGTGACAATTCGTTGGAAAAAGTAGGCTCAGATGCCTGGATTCCGCTGGATTTGGAAGCGGGCAAGCCTTTCAACCAACCCACACCGTTGTTCAAGAAACTCGACCACAGCATGGTTGAAGAAGAACGCTCAAGATTAGGCAAACCGAGCGATTA
>DHUW01000094.1:0-2026 GCA_002409365.1 Anaerolineaceae bacterium UBA5224
CGGAACCTGGTTTTTGACTCTTATAAGCTTTTTCTAAAGCTTTTAAAACGAGTGAGGTATCTATCATTCTGAGTAAAGCGAAGAATCCTTTCGTTTACCTGGTCATGCCTTCCGATCCGGTAACCATATTTATCGCTGCGAACATTTTTCTTTCATAATGTAAGTAAACGCCCATAGGACGTTTACTACACAGGCGTGAATTCAAAAGAGAAGGGCGGGTATGGAACCCGCCCTGCCAGCACGTAAATTGCCCAGCGTACTTCCCTCTAATTCGCTTAATCCAGCAATCGCGCTAATTCAATCATTTCCTCATCAAGTTCTTTGTTTCTGCCGACGATTTCATCATAGGGTGTAGCAGTGACCTTATTCTTTATCAGACCGATCAAGACTCCATACTCTTCCCTGGCAATAGCCTGGACAGCTCCGCATCCTAACCTTGAAGCTAATATGCGGTCAGATGCTCCCGGCTCACCACCTCGCTGGACATGTCCCAGGATGGTAGTGCGTACACTAAACCCTAATCGCTCTTTATGAACGGTGAAAAACTCGGTCAGTTTGGCAGCATTGTAATCAGCCCCTTCGGCTGCAACAATGATGGCATGGTTCTTTCCGCGTTCGTACGCCAGCCGTAATGTTTCTGCTATCTCTTCTGGATCAGTCTTTCTCTCTGGTAAAGTAATTGCTTCAGCTCCACCCGCCAGACCTGCCATCAAGGCCAGGTAGCCACACTTGCGACCCATAACTTCGAGGATAAAAGCCCGTTGATGAGATGATGCTGTCACTTTCAAACGGTCAATCGCTTCCAGGGCAATATTCAATGCTGTGTCAACACCAATTGTTATTTCAGAGCCAACAAGGTCATTATCAATTGTCGAAGCAACTCCCACCACAGGGAAACCCATCTTAAATAACTCATTTGCACCAGCCTGTGAGCCATTACCGCCAATGACGACTAAGGCGTCGACGCCCCTTCGGTTCAGATTGCGGATCGCCTGTGTGCGACCTTCGACTGTCATGAAAGCTTCACTACGGGCACTGCCCAAAACAGTGCCGCCACGCTGCAGAATGCCACCAACATCGCGGGTGGTCATCTTTTCAAACTGACCGTTGATCAATCCCTGGTAACCATTCCGAACGCCATAAACATCCCATTCATTGATAATTCCCGTTCGTACAACGGCACGGATAGCCGCATTCATTCCAGGAGCATCCCCTCCACTAGTCAAAACGGCAATACTTTTTTCCATAATGTGTCTCCTCGGTCATTTGTGTTGATGCTATTATAATTCAGCAATCATGGTTGGAGGTGTACGTTGAAAAGAGATATCCTGGTAGCTTTATATAGTGAAGATTCTTATGTGCTGGACTGGATGTCCTTGCTGGTAGTTCGCGATTGGCGCACAAGAATGGTGGCAGAGCTCACCAATTCGGATGAAGTGTCAGATCTGCTCAGTAAAGAGCTCCTGATGTGCGATGGAATCGTTTTGGATATCGATAATATCAGCGACCTTCGACAAGTTGGAAAAGAGATTGGGAATTCCAAAACTGATCTTAAAATCATTGGGTTATGCCGCAACTCAAGACCCGATTTTTTCAAGTATCTGCCCGAGTCAAACATTGCTGGTGTGTTGTATAAATCTGAGGTTGCAACGTCGCTAGGATGGGCGATCACATTTGCAGCTGAAGGTAAACCTGTCTTTACCGCAAGCGGTTTGGAAGATGCATGGAATGCAAATTTTCCAGTACCAAAAACTAGGATGGTGCTTCAGTCCCGCAGTTATCCAGGTCTGACTGATCGGCAAAGCGAAATCGCACGCCTGGCGATCATATTTTCAATCGGAAGGCGCGATCTGGCAGACGAGCTGCAGATCTCGGATCAATGGAGCTATGGTGTCGTCAGTGAACTTTACGATCACCTGGGTTTAGGTGCATTGTTGGACGAAAACCAGGATTTCAACAGCATAATTGAGAAAGATCCGGTAATTAAATCTCACATCGACGAAATTTTGGAAGATCTCGGTACCAG
>DHUW01000094.1:2393-6179 GCA_002409365.1 Anaerolineaceae bacterium UBA5224
GATTGCCCGTGCCGGCGCGGCTTCGCGGGTTTCGAGCTTCAGCGGCAGACATATAAGTTCGTATTCACCCGCCTGCGCATTTCGTAAGTCAAGCGTTTCAAGAATAATGACGTCGTTCGATAGCAAGATTTTATGCACGGTAACGGAATCTCCGAAAGGGGCAATGGAAAGATAATCGATGCCAACCAAATGGCAGCCGTGCTCCACCAGCCAACGAGCACCATCAGGTGCTAATGCAAGATAACCTTCATCGAAAAACTGTGAAGGATCGTTCCAGAGCTTGCAATTGGAAGTCTTGAAAATCAACCTGTTCGCGTCCATAAGTCCCAGGGTTTCAAGAAAAGCTGCATCAATGCTTTTCTTTCCATCAGGAACTTCAACTACCGTCACCGGACCAATCAACCGGTTCAGGTCCAGGTTGTCAAGGTTGGCTCCGCCTTCTATGAAATGCAATGGCATATCGACATGTGTCCCTACATGGGCGCCAATCCGGATGGAACTGACATTGGATATGGCTCCATCCGCAATTCGACTCTCCCATCCAATTTCTACCGGTTCGTCACCTGGCCAAACGAGCATATCGTTTTTAATTCCAACCGAGATATCAATAATTTTCACTTCATTACCTCATTCAGGTTGCATTTGATAGTATTCGCGAGCATTTTTGCTTACAATATTGTAACGGAGAAGCGAGGTGTCAGGATCTGTTTTTCATTCTTTGAGAAACCCACCCCCTTTGTCCCTCCCGCCGTTTCGCTGGAGGGGATCGAGCCAATTCTCGTTTCTCCCTCACCCGTCATCCGGGTATGACTTTGAAAAATGAGGTTTTATGAATAAAGTTTACATCGCAGGGATCGGTCAGACTCCGGTTTCTGAAAGTTGGGATAAGTCACTGAAAGAGTTAGCTGGCGATGCTGGCTTGATGGCCATGAACGATGCAGGAATTGGTTATCCTGACGCGCTATTCGTAGGCAACATGATGGCGATAACTGCTAATCACCAGGCACAATTAGGCACGCTAATGGCAGATTGGCTCGGTTTTCATCACAAACCCGCCATTTCCATCGAAACTGCCTGCAGCTCAGGTTCCGCTGCTTTCCGTATGGCGCTCATGGCAATCGCCAGTGGCGAGCTCGAAAGCGCTTTGGTGATCGGTGCCGAGAAAATGACCGATTCACCTGGAGATGAGATCACTGCCAGCCTTGCTACTGCCGCTGACGCAGAATTGGAGGCTGACTTTGGGCTTTCTTTCGTTGGTTTGAACGCCCTCCTCATGCGCCGTTACATGTATGAATACGGTTGGGAGCATAAGGACTTTGCTAATTTTTCGATCAACGCTCACGCGAATGCCATGCATAACCCCAATGCCCGTTTTCAGGAACCGATCACCATCGAATCATTCAAGAAATCGCCCATGATTTCTGACCCGATCAATCTGATGGATGCCTCACCCGTCTCCGATGGTGCTGCTGCGATCGTTTTGACTTCCCACCCAATTCAAAACGGACATAAAGGCGTCTCCGTGATTGCTTCCTCGTCGATGACCGACACTCTATCACTTCAACACCGAAAAGCGGACACCGGCCTGACCGCAGCTGAGACCTCCGCAAAGACCGCCTATTCACAGGCTGGTTTACAGCCGCATGACATGGGGCTTTTCGAGTATCACGATGCTTTTTCGATCATGGCAGCTCTCTCTTTGGAAGCCGCTGGCTTCTGCGCGCCCGGCGAAGGACCAAAAATGGCTATTGACGGCAAAATCAAGATTGATAGTGAAATTCCGGTCGCAACGATGGGCGGGTTGAAAGCGCGTGGCCATCCGGTTGGCGCGACCGGTATTTACCAACTGGTCGAAGCAACCCTGCAGTTGCGTGGTCTTGCCGGTGCCAACCAGGTGAAACGCGCTAAATATGCATTGACCCAAAACATTGGTGGATCCGGGTCAAACATCGTCACTCATATCCTGCAAGCCGAGTGATACAATTTATCTATATCCATAATTAAATATCATTTATTGCGAGGTCCGATGAAGGAATTTCACGTTACTAAACAAGCGCGCGACAAGTACCAATTTGACGAGGTTTTATTCTCAAAAAATGGTAATGTAATTTTTGCTAATTTTCACGCATCACGCGAGTTTGCCCACAAGATCAACCAATTCCGCTCTGATACCGACGACGTCAATACACTGGCATCTCCTGCCGATATCAACGCTCTGGGGCTGATCGATGAAATCTTCCATTTTGTCGTTGACGAATACTACAGAATTAATGGACGGGGTATTCAAAACGAGCTTGCCAAATTCCTGATCGATCGCCTCGGACGCGAAAGTATGGTTGACATACTGACCAAGTTTAACGAACAATTCCCTCCTGTTGCCGTATATAAAGGCGAAGAAACTATCCTCGAATACCTGGAAGGCACTGATAATGGCATCAGCAATTATGATGTGACCGTCGAGGAGCTCTTCATGACCTGGCTCAGCAATATTAACCCGGCAGCTTTGCGCTACCGGGAAATTTTCGATGACCGTCCGCTTTATTCCAACAGCGAATATGCTCCGTTGCTGGATGCGATCCAGATATTTTTCAAAACTCAACCAACCTTTGGTCCGGAAAACCAGGACCTCGCAACCATGTTGCGTACACCAGCATTAAGATCGCCAGATTCCCTTCAGGGTCAGTTGGAGTACATTCGCCAAAATTGGGGTTCCTACCTGGGTGAAATACTGTTGCGCCTGCTGGGCAGCCTGGACCTTTTTAGTGAAGAAGCCAAAGCACGTTCGATGCTCTTTGCAGCCGGACCCGATTTTTCTGCCGGCGAAACCCTCGTTCCCAATTACAGGTATGACCCCTGGGGAGACAAGTTGAGTGAAGAGGAAAACTTCAGCCAGGACAGTGACTGGATGCCTCGGGTTGTGATGATGGCAAAAAACACCTACGTCTGGCTCAATCAGCTCTCTCGCGAATTCCAGCGCCCGATTGAACGGCTTGACCAGGTGCCCGATGAAACCCTCGACCAATTGGCTCGATGGGGCTTCACAGGCTTGTGGCTGATCGGTTTATGGGAACGCAGTGACGCTTCCCGCGAGATCAAGCAAATGACGGGTAACCCGGATGCAGTAGCATCGGCTTACTCTTTGTCGCGCTACCAAATCGCTGACCGTCTGGGTGGTGATGAGGCTTACTATAATCTTTCCCAGCGCTGCGGCGCACGCGGGATCAGGCTTGCCAGCGATATGGTACCCAACCACATGGCAATTGATTCAGACTGGGTTTACGAGCATCCCGATTGGTTTATCCAGAGCGATCAACCTCCCTTCCCGGCTTACCAATTCGACAGCCCCGATCTTTCCAAACGTTCGGGGATCAGTATCAACCTGGAAGATCACTATTATTCGCGCAGCGATGCCGCTGTAGTATTCAAATATTATGACCACAACACTGGACGTACCCGCTACATCTACCATGGCAACGATGGGACAAGCATGCCCTGGAACGATACCGCCCAACTCAATTATCTAAATCCTGAGGTACGTGAGGCTGTCATCCAGACAATTCTCTCGGTCGCTCGCAAATTCCCGATCATCCGCTTTGATGCTGCCATGACACTTACCAAAAAACACTATCAGCGCTTATGGTTCCCCCAACCTGGCAGCGGCGGAGATATTCCCTCTCGTGCGGATTACGCTATGACCAAGGAAGCCTTCGATCAGGCTATGCCAGAAGAATTCTGGCGCGAGGTGGTCGATCGGGTGGCAGTTGAAGTACCAGATACCCTCCTGCT
>DHUW01000094.1:6412-8874 GCA_002409365.1 Anaerolineaceae bacterium UBA5224
AGTGCTTTCATGAACATGCTGCGCAATGAAGAGAACGAAAAATACCGCCAGCTGATTAAAAACACACTGGTCTACGATCCGCAAATTCTGAAACGTTATGTCAATTTCATGAACAACCCGGACGAAAAGACCGCCGTAGAGCAATTTGGCAAGGGCGATAAGTATTTTGGCATTTGCACACTGCTTTCAACTATGCCAGGTTTACCGATGTTCGGACATGGGCAAATTGAAGGTTATTCCGAAAAGTATGGCATGGAATATTACCGGCCTTATTGGGACGAAACCCCTGACCAGGGCTTGGTTGATTACCATGCTGCAACGATCTTCCCGCTCCTGCATCGACGTAAGATCTTTGCCGATGTTGAGGAATTTCGCCTTTACGATTTCTGGAATGATGGCGGCTATGTGGATGAAAATGTGTTTGCATACAGCAACTATTACCGGGGTCAGGCGGCATTGGTGATCTACAATAACCGTTTTGGTGATAGCTCCGGCTGGGTCAAGCAGTCAGTTCCGTACCTGGTAAAAGACGGCAATGAGGGGCAGTTGCATCAAAGCGATCTGGCTGATGCTTTGCATTTGCTTGGTAAGAATGAGGATTTTGTGCTTTTCAGGGATAACGATTCACGTCTCTGGTACTTACGCCGCCTGGGTGAGATTCGTGAGCAAGGCCTACGTTTTGATCTGCATGATTACAGTCACCAGGTTTTGCTCGATTTTCAAGTTGTGAGCGGACCGCAATTCATCGCATTATACGAAAGACTTAATGGGCAAGGCATCGCTGACCTTGAGGAAGCCTTCGAAGAGATCAATACTGGTCCTTTGCTTCAGCACCTCCAGGAAGTGATCAACGTTCCAACTCTGAAAGGTTTGAGCAAACCTGTTCTCGAGAACGGTGATGATAAGCTCCCTGCTAGACTGCTTGACAGGACGATGGATTTCTTATGGGAAGCGGGTAAATCGCAGCAGAATGCATTTGCCCTCGAAGAAGCCCAGCAGCGAGCAAAGGATCTGATCATTGCCCTCTCGGAAATCAACACCTTAGCCGGTAAACTCGGCCTCGCCTCCATGCAGACTACACGCAATGGCTATGAATTTATAACGAACAGGTTGGAGAAAGATCCACGCTCACGTTATGTCTTGATCATTTGGGCGGCCTTGAACAATTTGGCTGGCCCTGGCGATAAGACAGGTGCCCTGGAAATAAATCGAGGGATCGCCCTACGAAAACCGGTTGTAAACCTTATCCGTAAAACCCTGGCTCAGTTAGGCTTTACCGAGTATGAATCCTGGAAAGCCTCCCAGGTTATCCAGGTTCTCATTACTGACCTCCAACCCTTCACTGATGAGATGAGCGCGAGAGATCTGCTGGAAAAATGGATTACAGACCCAGTGGTGAAATCCTATCTGGAAGTCAATGAATACAATGGTATCCGTTGGTTTAACAAGGAAAGTTTCGACAACTTACTCTGGTATCAACGTGCAGCCAGGTTGCTGACGATCGCGATCAATCCAAACACCGATCTCTCAGGAACTCTTGAAGTTGTTTTGAAGCAGGAGCAACTTTTCAATGAGATTCATGATGCCGAGGGACCCTCAGATTATCAACTGGATAAGCTGCTCCAGTTACTGAACAAGGATTAAGCTTCGTTTTCTGCTCTTAACAAGGTCTGAGTGAAGACAGTGTCGGCTCTCAGACCTGATTTCTTATCCCGAACCTCTGCAAGTGTATCCACCAGCTCAGTGGTGATTTTTTCACCTGTCACTTTTTCTGTCAGCCAGACAGCCATCGCAGCATAAGCGATGTTGTTCTGTGGTTCGATGCGGTGAAATTCCTGGTGGAACCAGCCACAGGAGATGAACATGCGTTGTCGTTTTACTTGTGCCTTCATCAGCATGTTGATCTTCTCGAGATCATTTATTGAGAAATTGCTTGCACCTTCTTCAGTGAGCAGATCGGATAGTGCTTGCTGTCCGTTGAAGACCTTGATGTATTTATTCCGGAATTGCCATGGGTCAGTCAAGTATCCGGAGATGAAGCGCACATACTCCTGGTCCAGCCATCCAGCGATTTCACTAAAAGAGCGATACAGCGGCTCTTTCCAGTTAGCTCCGAGAGTGCAACCGCATTCTTTCTTCCAGCGGTCCACGCCATGAAAGCACGACCAGGAGGAAGGTGAGACCAGCATCGCCCTGGCATCCACCGAATTTTCCTGCAGCCATCTGCCAGGGTAGGTCCAATTGATGTCCTGGTAATTCTCGCCCGAATTCAGTAAATAGTCTAAGAAAATGTCGCGAAATTTCTGATGGTGTCCGTAAAGTTCACCATCGCTGGCAATCACATTCAATCCACCCTCGTCCTGGGAAATCTTTTCACGAATGGTGTGCATGAAGCGATCGCCGTTTACAGTGCTTTCTGGAATAAAGCTGACCATCGTACTCAGCTCACGGTTATAAGGGAA
>DHUW01000094.1:9187-20182 GCA_002409365.1 Anaerolineaceae bacterium UBA5224
ATTCGAAATCGGAAACTCCCCAATAGACCTGGGTCACCTTATCCTCGGGAGTTGCTAATGGAAGAATTGTATGGTGGCAACTCTGGGCAAGCCCGTTACCTACGCCATATTTGTCGAAATTTGCTCTCTCCTGGTCAACGATCTTTTGGGCGATTTCAGGTTTGTAATTCCACATCCAACGAAACAGCGTTGGTCCAATATTGAAACTGATCTTGCCAAAATTACCTTTCAATGCGTTAGGTTCATAACACTCTGCCAGGATCCTTTCGTTCCAGTTATTGTATGGTTCTGCGCCTTTTTCTGAAGGTATGTAGTCTGAGATTGGGTCTTCGCGAGGTGGCTGGTAAAAATGACCATGTATGCTGAGGTTCATAAATTGCGCTGTTTTCCTTTTAAGTGAGCAAGTTTTAGCTTCATCCTGGCTGGGTTGATCTCGAAAATCCTGGACATACTATCCAAAGCCGTGGTTCGGTTTTCAGCCAGATAGTCCATCCAGTATACATTAATTGGAGGATTCTTCATGTTGTTCTCAACCATCTGGGTGAAAAAGCTGTATTGCACAGGCGAGATATTGAGGAAGTTGACATTCTTCCCCATTGCTTGACCGACCTGCAATGCAATTTCTCGATAGCTGAGCTGCTCTGGACCGCCTATTTCGATGATCTGATTTAAAGCTCCGGGTATATCCATTGACCAGATCATGGCAGTAACAAAATCATCAACCCACAAAGGTTGCATCAAGACCTGCCCTTCGCCTGGTAAAAAGAAGAAACCCAAAAATTTCTCGATCAGACGGGCAATGGATTGAGTAAAGTGATCGCCTTCCCCAAATAGGATGCTGCTGCGAAAAATCGTATACTGCAGCCCCGATTTCTTGACGATCTCTTCGCCGCGCCCTTTAGCTTTAAGCAGCCCGTAGGCAGAATTTTTATCGGCGCCAAGATGACTGAGGTAATAAAACCGGTTTACACCGGCTTTTTTGGCAATATCTGTAAAAGTTTCCAGGTTCCGAATTTCAAATTGAGTAAGATCAGCCTTGAGCCCTTCCCTCTCTACGCCGGCTAAATGAAAAACAGTATCAACCTGGTTGAAGGCAGTACGCAGACTGCCGCTATCTTCCATCGAACTCAAAACGATATCATAATTTTTACCCTTGGGTAGCGTCCCAGAAACAGTGCCAGGGGGCAAGAGCAAACGATATTCGAGCGAATTGGTTTCCAATTTCTCAATAAATTTCCTCCCGATAAAACCGGTACTGCCTGTGACTAAAATCATGCAGGCAATTATAGCAGAAAAGAACTTTGGCATACTACTTGCACTTTAGCTTGAAGCAAGAATTGTGAACGGAAGGCAAAAATGGAAAAGAAGATTGGCTTTCATTATTTTCAGGACCTAAACCATTACCAGAGCAGAGATCTGGCGTTATGGAAACCTGAGTTGGAATCCTTGCAGGCAGGTTGGTTGATATTAAAAGCCAGCCCTGCTTACGCAATCCCAGAGGAATTCATCAGCGGCATGCTCGCTTCAGGTGTGCAGCCTATTATCCACTTTGATTTCCCAGTCAATTCCGAAGTCCGCGCTGAGGATTTGCGCATTTTGCTCAGTTCATATGCCAAGTGGGGCGTCAAATATGTAATTTTCTTTGACCGACCCAATATGAAATCCAGCTGGTTGCATGACACCTGGTCGCAAGGCGACCTGGTTGAGCGCTTTTTGGACCGCTATCTTCCCTTCGTTCGTGCTGCAGAGCAGCAGGGGTTGACCCCGGTCTTTCCACCTTTGCAGCCTGGCGGCGATTATTGGGATCTCTCCTTCTTGAAAAAAGTTCTGAACCTCGCCCAACAGCGTCGTTCGCTCGATTTTGTTTCCAACCTGCATATTGCAGTCAGCTCCCAAACCTTTGACCATCCTCTTAGTTGGGGTGCCGGCGGTAAACGCAATTGGAAGGTACCGCGCCCATACTCCAAAAGTGAAATCGGTGAGGAAGACCACATTGGCTTCAACACCTGGCAATGGTATTCAGATTTGATCAACAGCATTCTCGGTGTCGACCCGAAGATGTTCCTGTTTTATTTTGGGAGTTCCAATATTCAAAGCAGTGTTTTGGACCCGAAAGTTACATTCGAGGAATTGGTCAATTTCGCCCTCAGCCCCTCTGAAGAAGCTGGTCAGGCTGCTGATCAGAAAAACAACATCCTGGGATGCCTGTTCTGGATACTCAGTTCCAGTGAAGAAAGCGTTGAAGGCACAACCGGATTTTTTGATATATCTGGCAAACCAAAGGTTGCGGCTATTCCCGCCTACAAAGAAAAGCTGGAACACACCCGCAAGCAGACTCTTGAATATGCCATTTCGGATCGACTGGCAGAATGGATTTACCCGATCGACCATTATCTCCTCTTGCCCTCTTATGAATGGGGCATCCCGGAAAACACTTTGGACCGTATTCGACCGATAATTCGGGATTCACGACCTACAATTGGGTTTTCGCTGATTGAAGCGACAAGCGCACGCAAAGTGACCGTCTGGAATGAGAACGGAGCTTTTAGCGTGCATGATATTGATATATTACGAGAAGCAGGTTGCCTGGTCGATGAGCAGATCATCAACAGCATCGGAATTCCTGTTTAGATGAAGGAGAGATAATATGTATTCAACCCAATCAGTTTCAAACCAAATCTCCCCCACAATTCCCAAAATTGTGGTTATTGGTCTGGGAGGTGGCGGTTCCAATGCAATAAATCGCATGATCGAAGGCGGTATGCAAGGGGTAACATTTATTGCTGCAAACACCGACGCCCAGGCTCTGGCAATCAACCTTGCGCCTAATAAGATTCAGCTGGGGCCTAAACTGACCCGCGGTTTGGGTGCTGGAGGACTGCCGACGGTTGGCGAATCAGCCGCTGAAGAAACCAGCAAGGAACTGGCAAGCTACCTGCAAGGTGCCGACATGGTCTTTTTGACCGCCGGTATGGGCGGTGGAACAGGAACTGGCTCTATTCCGGTTGCAGCTAAAGTTGCCAAAGCCTGTGGAGCGGTTACGATAGCAATTGTTACCAAACCCTTCTCCTTCGAACTCGGTCGTCGGCAAACCAACGCCAACAGCGGCATCGAAAAGTTGAAAGAATATACCGACACACTGATCGTTATCCCAAACGACAAATTGCTCGAAATTGCCCCACGCGATCTGCCCCTTGAGATGGCTTTTACCCTGGCAGATGATGTTCTTCGCCAGGGTGTCCAGGGAATTTCGGAATTGATCACGGAAACAGGTTTGATCAATGTCGACTTCTCCCATATTAAAAACATCATGACACGAGGAGGAGGCGCCCTGATGTCGATTGGTACCGGCAGCGGACCCGACAAGGTGAACCAGGCGATCGAAAGAGCTCTCCATCATCCCTTACTCGAAGACATTGATCTGTATTCTGCATCTGGAATGATTGCCAACTTTACTGGCAGCGAAAATATGTCTTTCAGGGATGTGACAGATGCCCTAAAAACCCTCCAGAATGCTACTGGTGGCCATGCAGACATCATCCCCGGTATCATCACCGATAGCAGGATGGAAGATCGCGTTCAATTGATTTTGATTGTTACAGGGATCGGTGCACCAAAAGCAAATTTTCAGACTGACAGTTTCAGCGGATTGGCTCAGAGCCAGGTCGAAGCACCTCGCCCGATTGCGACTGAAGCTAAACCGGTTTACGAAGAGCCAACAGTCAACAATGAAATCGGTCTCGAACAATATCCGCAGGTCGACTCCCGCGATAATCTCTCAGTTCCCGCTTTTCTGCGCAGGAGAGTAAAGAAGTAAGGATGTTCACATGAAATCAGAAGCAATTCGTAAAGTAACTGAAAAAGTTGTCAAAAAGCATCCAAAGCTGGCTGGGAAAAGCCCGAAGGTCAGCATGATTTCAGCCGGCAGCTACCTGCTTCAATATACCTTTAGCGATGACCTTCCCAATGGGAAATCAATCGCCCAGACGATCCGTGTGGTTGCAGACGAAGATGGCAATATAAGCAAGATGTCTTCTTCAAGAGGATAAACGAGGAACAAATTATGACTGCCACCGGTTTTCCAATGGATAGCTTGAAAGTAAAGAAAAATCGCAAGAAAAATCGAAGAGAGGTTGAAACTGACCAACCGGTTCGGCTTTCCTTTGATACACAGCGAATTTCTTCAGCAAAACAAGCCAGACCTGTCGGGCAGATCATGTTCAATGCGTCCGATTTAGAGCGAATGAGTTACCAACCCACTGTTCGGCTTGAGGTGAAACGTTATTCTCCTGGTCTGCAAAAGGGAGAGACAGTCATGAATAAGGTTGGCAAGCAAGATTTCTTTAGAACGCAAGCCTTCACCTTGATTACGATTTCTGGGATGGGATTACTGATCGGATTCTTCATCGCTTACTTTATATAATAAATTCCAATAGGTGATAGGGTCTAAAATGGCGGTCTTTTGACCGCCATTTTGCATTTTAGACAAGGTTCCTTGATACGTCCATCGGGTCAGGAAATCTTAATAACCAATCTTTAGAGAGGGTGAGAGGTGAGATGTCTCTGCAAATTTTTCAGTAGAAGAAACTATTTACCTCTTACCAATGGATAAACATACGCACGGATCGCCTGTTCGTGATCGATCTCAGGATCTTTTTTGATCAAACTCCAGACTTCATCATGAAATACTCTTTCACCATGCTCAAGTGTCTGCCAGGGACTCAAAGTTTCCAGTTCCAGCATGCCAGGGTCAAAATACTTCAAGATTGCTGCCCAGGTCAGGATAACGACTTTGGTCTTCCTGGGATGCTAACGCCTGGATTACTACCAGAAGATCATCCAACCTGTATGCCAGCCAGGGCTGAGCGCTTCAGGTACCGATTTTTTGCTTATTGTCCGTCTTTGTCTGGTCCAGCTCCGGCAATTCATCTTTCCAAACGTATCCTGGATTTTTCAACGACAAATATGGCCACATATTGATGCTGTATCGTGCTTGAAGCTTATTTTCAGGGGTCGCCTTCCAATCTACAGGCATCACACCCACTCCACCAGGAATCAAAGATGTGATTCCCCAGGAAGCAGTTCTGGCGTGGAGCTCTCCACGGTTAATTAGTTCATTTCTAATGATGAATGACCCCAATAACCCAGTCACATCTCTATCAACCTTTTGGTCCCTAATTTCATCCTCTGTGGCTATGCGCATTGTCAGGTGTTTTTCGAGGTTGCTTTCGTCTGCCGGTCCAATAAGGTAAAAATATCGAGATCCCAATGAATGGAGACATCCACAGGGTCATTGTCGGGTATAGGTCACAACCAGATCCTCAGGTGCTCCCCAGACTCTATGACCGCCATAGAACATATACTCCTTATCCCCACTCCGACCAGTTTGACCTTCGAAGAGTTTGAGCAGATTTTTACCACCGGCTTACTCAAATGAGATTATCCGCAGACCAATATCCGCAGTTGCAATGAGCTCAACCGAACCAGTAGTCAACGCAAAACAATCTTCCCATCCAAAGGCAGCGGTCTTTCTTATCTTCATACTCATATTTTCGATAGTCTCTCTGACATTTAATGTATAATCTAATAATAATTGAATTGTGAGGATTTTATGACCGTTTCGTCCAAAAAGAATACCGTAAATCATTGGGACAAGCTTGAAATAAGCTCCAATGACCTTCAATATCTGACAAATTACCTGTTTGAAACGGAAGAGCCTCTGCCCATCATCAAACTTAGCGCAGTCCTGGTAAACCACCGACTGGAAATGCTCGCTGAAGAAGAAGCTGCCAGGTTGGCGCAAGCCGGTTTGACTTACCTGCCCAAAGAAACTTACGAAGTCGGCAACAAGCTGAATTTCCCCGAACTCGATTATGCTTCAGGCGTAGTCTTATCCATCCGTGATGGCGATAACCCCGGTTTGGGAGCCTTCAAAGTCATCCAGGTTGAATTGGAAGATGGAACTACCAAAGAATTTGCTTCGGGTTTGGCGGACCATGATCTCAACGAAAAAAATTACAAGCTTCAACCAGGCGAGGAACAATCCGTAGAAAGCATTATGAAAACCTATGGTCGCACGATTAATGCCTCCCTGCGAAATGCCCTCGAAGCACAATCTGATCTTGTTCGAATTGGTAACACCTGGTTCCCTCGTTCTCTCCTGATAGACATTGGTCCTGGTCACCTCAATATCACTGAAGCGATCCTCGACTCAATGGAAGGCGGCCCGATTAGTATCCAGGATCTGATGAATCAGCTCGAACTCGAAAACAGCGGCGAAAACCGGGAATTGGTCGAATTTTCGCTAAATTATGCCCTTCAGGAAGACCCACGCTTCGATGAAGTCGGTACAACCGGGCAGTTTTCCTGGTTCCTGCGCCGTCTCGAGCCAGCAGAAGTCTTGGAAACTCCGCTTTATCTGCGTTCTGATGGCATTTCTGTCATTTCAGATGACCTCGACGATGACACATACCAACTTCTGGACTCGCTGGACGATGAACTTTCATTCAGGGCAACGGACATCAATGATGCCGAACCTGCCGAAAGTGTTAAATTGACCCTTACTTACCCCCATTGGAGAGCCGGCAGTCTGCCTGTCACTCCATTGACCAACCAGGTTTTACCCTCAGCCCTGGAATCTCACACCATTAAAGTATCCTTTATCGATGAGCAGACCCAACAGCCGATTTCAGCCTGGATTGTGCGTGAGCACAATTACGTGACCGGTCTGCGCGAATGGTACGAAGAAAGGAACCTGATTCCTGGAAGCATCCTTGAAATCTCTCGAACCGATGACCCTGGTGTGATGAAAATCTCACCAGAGAGGAAGCGTTCAAACAAGGAATGGATCAAAACCGTTCTGGTCGGTGCTGACGGCGGCTTGGTTTTCGCTCTGCTCAGACAACCAATTTCTGCTGGATTCAGCGAGCGCATGGCCATCGCCATCCCGGATGTCAATGGCTTGGATGAAATCTGGAAAAACCGCCAAACCAAGGCGCCTGCACTCAAGACAGATGTAATGCGCATGATGGCAGAATTATCAAAATTGAACAACCAGAGGCATGTTCATTTCATCGATTTATATGCAGCCATGAATGTCATTCGACGAACAGCGCCGATGGATTTGCTGAATGTACTGAATTCGAGCGATGATTTCTTCCATGTTGGGGACCACTACTACCACATCACCGAGAAAGCCTAGGAGGATCAATGCTAAACAAATCCAGTTTGATGAAACCGAACAGGAGGACGAAATTTCGCATTGATTTTGACTGGTGGAAATCTCAGGACAGAAACTGGCGCAATTCACTGATCACATCTCTCTGCCCCGAACATCGGGTAGCCTTCGCACAACACGACGATGAGGTCATGTTTGATCTGGTAGACCCTTCCACTGGCGAGGTAACCAAAGGCGATGCGCTCATCCATACCCTGATCACCCATTGTGCCAAACAGGAAGATTTTATAACCCCCAATGCGCCTCTGGTCGATACCATTTTCAAGGTGTTTTTGAGTAAAAACAACCAGGCGATGGATTCTGAAGAACTTGCCGAGATCATTAAAAAACCAGCCTCGACCATCCTGGCAACGATAGGTTCTTCTCGTACTTATAAGGGGATCCGCCCGGTCTGATATTTCATCCCGCGTTCAAAGTCGTAGGAAGGGGCTTGACCCCTTCCTTGTTTTTAAATCATAGTTCATCCCGCATTCAAGATTTATGGAAAGTAGCTTGACCCCTCCCGTGTTCTAAAGTCCATATTTCGTCCCGAATTAGTAGGGAAGGGGCTTGCCCCCTTCCGAGGTTTACAAATCTTTGTTCCTGCTTTCAAGATTTATGGGATTTGGCTTGAGCCTTCCCGTGTTCTAAAATCCATATTCCTCCCGCATTCGTAGGGAAGGGGCTTGACCCCTTCCGAGGTTTACAATCTTTGTTCATCCCGCATTCAATATTTATGGGAAGTAGCTTGACTCCCTCCTCGCAATAAAGAAACTATATAGAGAACTAAACTTCTGTTATTCAATTTTTTCGAATTAACGTTATAATTTACCGACTTGCCCCCGTAGCTCAATGGACAGAGCACCAGCCTTCTAAGCTGTTGGTTGTGCGTTCGAATCGCACCGGGGGTATTTGTCTTTAACTCCCCACTAAAAAAAATTGCCACCATAGTGTGAGCGAAGCATCCAAACAAGTACATTTTGCTTTCGAAAACTGAACAAAAAAAATGCTTCTCCTCCAAACATTTTTGATCGCATTCTCTTCAAGTGGCTACGCGCATTAATAGTGATCTATGTACAACCTTAGATAATCTATTTCCGCTAACTCATTTCTCGGTGATAATAGATACAAAGTAGAAAGGATTACCATGAATTTACTGAAACGATGGCTTGTTATTATGCTCGCCCTTTTTGTAGCTGCCTGGGTCGTTCCCGGCATCCATGTAAGTGGCAACGGTTGGGCAGCTTACGCAATCATGGCAGCGGTTCTTGCTTTATTGAACGCTATCCTATTGCCAATTCTCAAGACCCTCTCATGTGGCTTGATCATCCTGACCCTGGGGCTTTTTAGCCTGGTATTGAATACGTTGGTGTTCATGCTCTCTTCCAACATTTCTCAGGCATGGTTTGGTGCCGGGTACCAGGTTGATAGTTGGTGGGCTGCATTCCTGGGGTCACTGATCGTCAGTATATCTACAATGCTCTTCGCGAATGACAGATCCAGCCGGAAAGAAAGCAATAACGATTAAGCAGAAGCTGATTATTCATATCTTTTCTTTCGTTGAAAACCCGCAAATCGCTTGCGGGTTTTCGCAAATGTGATAAACTTGTTTCGTTAAATTCGGTTTGAACCGAAAATCAAACCTTCCACTCCTGTTCGCTTACGGCGAAGGCAGGAGCAAACCCGAGGAAAGGAGCCTCGAAGTATGCATAAATACGAATTAATATTTATTCTCCAGGCAGACCTGGACGAAGCAACACTGGATGCTGCTGTCGAAAACATCGAAACCCTTATTAAGAATAATCAAGGTGAAATCGCAAAAACGGACCGCTGGGGCAAGCGTAAGTTGGCTTATCCCATCCGTAAAATGAACGAAGGCTATTATGTTCTGGTCAATTTTGACTACAATCCTGAAGAAGTGGCAGCTCTCAAACGCACCATTGGCTTCAATGAACAAATCCTGCGCTCTAGCATAGTTCGCATTGATTAATCTGGAGGAATAATGACTGAATACAGATCTTCTGACCGTGGCGATCGCAGTGATCGCAATGACCGTGGCGACCGTGGTGATCGAGGTGATCGTGGCGGAAACCGCAATCATCGTTTCGTTTCCCGCCCCAAATTCTGCCAGTTTTGCAGTGATAAGAAACTGGTTATTGACTACAAAAACGTCGAATTATTAGCCCGTTTCATAAACGAAACCGGTAAAATCCGCCCCCGCCGTCAGACTGGTACTTGTGCCAGGCATCAGCGAGAAATTGCGAAGGCCATTAAGAACGCCCGCCATATCGCCTTACTTCCTTTCGAAGGTGATTTCTGGGTAGAAAATAAAGAATAATCACCGATAAGAGAGATTTGATATGGCAACTGAACCTAAAAAACCTCAAACGGTGACTAAAAAACATCTAGCTAAAAAACAAAAGGAAGAAAAGCAGGTCAAAACTGCTATTACTGTAACCATTGTCATTCTGGCAGTGGTTGCCGTTTTATTGGGTTATGTTCTGGTTGATCGCTATATCGTCAAACCCAACATCGTGGTCGCCCGAGTCGGCGAGACGGAAGTCAAGGTCTCTGAATTCCGCAGCAGCACAATCTATTCCCGCTTAAATATGCTGAACCAGGCGAACCAGTATGTCCAGTATTTTGGCGAATCGGGTAAACAGTATGCGCTTGGTTTGCTCAATCAAATTATGGATCCAGAAATCGTTGGTGAAAATGTGTTGAACCAGCTGATCGATGAAGTGCTCATCCGAGAAGAAGCTGCAAAACGCAACATCACAGTCAGCGATGCCGAGGTCCAGCAGGAAATGCAAAACCAGTTCTACTTCTTCCCTGAAGGAACCTATACTCCGACTGTAACAGCCACGCCAGTTTATACACCTACCTGGTCAGCTACCCAGTTTGCGCTGATTGACCCCACCGACACCCCCGAACCATCACCTACCCCCACGGAAACACCGGAAAGTTGGATGCCAACTGCAACAGATTTACCAGAGGGTGCACCCACAGAAGTTCCTGCGACTGCCACGCTTGCCCCAACAGAAGGCCCAGAACCAACTGCTACTGCTATTCCTACCGAACCACCTACACCTACTCCTTACACCGAACGTTTGTATAAGAAAGATGTAAAAGAGTATATGGATTCGCTCTCGCCTTTAGGAGTCAGCAAGAGTGATATCGAATGGATAATCTATAACAGCTTGCTCCGTGAAAAACTGAGTGCAGATATGACCAAAGATCTGAAACCGGTCGAAGAGCAAGTATGGGTACGACATATCCTGGTAGATAGTGAAGAGGTAGCGAATGAAGTCATTGCCAAACTGGATAGTGGCCAAAAATGGCATGATCTGGCTGTAGAATATTCTACGGATACGTCAAACAAGGACAATGGCGGTGACCTGGGTTGGATCGGGCGCGAGGATAACTACGACCCCGACTTCCTTACCGCTGCCTTCGCCTTGAACACAGACGGAGAGATCAGCAAACCTGTCAAGACCCAGTTTGGATGGCACATTATCCAATTGGTAACCAAGGCAACCAATAATGTCACCAGTTCAAAATTTGCTCAAATTAAACAAAACTACTTCAATAACTGGCTGACAGATCTCCGCGCTTCACGCGACGATATCAAGATCGAAGATGTCTGGAAGCAGTATGCACCAGAAGTCCCTGCAGTGCCTACTGATCTATACAATTACGTCATTAGCACATCGACTCCGACGGGTAATTAAACGTTGAACTTACTGTAGCAAAAAAGCCGGCTCATCGCCGGCTTTTTT
>DHUW01000094.1:20480-27793 GCA_002409365.1 Anaerolineaceae bacterium UBA5224
CCATAGATCACATCTGCTGCCGATACAGTGTTGCGGTTGTGTGTGATCAGGATGAATTGGGTCTCGCTGGAAAGGTCCTTGATCAACTCGATAAAACGTCCGACATTCGATTCATCCAGCATGGCATCCACTTCATCCAGCACACAAAAAGGTGTCGGAGAGACTTTCAGCAAGGCAAAAACCAGGGCAACTGCTGTCAAACTGCGTTCACCGCCAGAAAGCAGCACCAATCCTTGTTCTCTCTTCCCCGGAAGCCGGGCTTCAATGTCGATGCCTCCCTCAATCGGCGATTCCGCATCGCCCAAGGCTAGTCTGGCCGAACCGCCATTAAACAATCGTGAGAACATATAGGTAAATTCAGTGCTGACTGCATCGAAAGTTTTCAGGAATTCGGATTTCATAACCTTATCCAGTTCTTTGATCATCTGTTCAATGTCAGCCAGTGCCGCTGTCAGATCAGCAACCTGGATGTTCAGGCTGTCGTAGCGCTCTTTTACTTCCTGATATTCCTGGTCAGCTTCCATATTGACCGTGCCAATCCGGCGTAATTGGGCTTTTTGCTGTTTGATCGCTTCAGCCAGCTCCTCAGGGATCTCAGCGATCTCAGGCAGGGTTTCTATTACCATGTCAGGGAATGGCAGAGGTGACGACTGGGTAAATTCTTTTCGATATTCCATTTCGATCAGGCTGAAATCGTCGTCTATCCGCGCTTTCAATGTTTCGAGCCTTTCCTGCTGGTGAGCTAATTCCAATTGATAATGGATAACCTGGCGATCTTTTTCGGTCAAAATCTGTTGATTGCTCGATTCACTTTCTGAATATTGTCGATTTTGCTTCTCAAGTTCCCTTAATACTTCTTGCTCCGGATCAAGCCTGTCGTTTTGGAGAGAAGTGATTTCATTTTGATCGTGGGTCACACTCTCAGTCAGGGTAGATATCTGTTTCTCGATTTCTTGCAAAGTCTGTTCGTGTTCGTTTATTCGGGACAGGAATGCACTTTTGCGAACCTTATCTGCTTCCAGACGACGGTCTTCAGCTTTACGCGTTTCCTGCAGATGATTCAGAGATTGCGTTAACATCTGCTTCTCGGTCTGAAGATAGCGATATTGGTTTTCAATATCCTGCGGCTGAAATTCTGCTCGCTTTTGCTGCATTTCTTTTTTCTGAGCCTGCAGCTTGCCGGTTTTCTCCTGATTTTGTTTCTCCTGCTGGATAAGTTTCTCGAGGTTCTGCTTGATGTTATCCTCAGATGCTTGGTTTTCATTTTGTTGTCGTTCAATCCAACCTGCTCTGCTGCGATTCTTTTCAAGCGAAAGACCGGCTGCCTGCAGTTCTTTAGAAAGGCTGTCGCGAACGGTTTGCTGTCTGTCACGAAGACGCTGATTTGAGCTCATTTTTTCATCGAGGTTCTTGATCTTCATGTTCATCTGTTCGATCGCTTTGGCAATTTTTCCCGCAGAAGTAGCTACCTCCTGGAGTTCATCATTCAATTCCCTGACCAGGCGTGTATAGCTTACCTTGCTGCTTTGGTTGGCCTTGCCGATGATGGTGATTCCATTTTTTAACAAGACTTCTCCCATAAGGGTGACAAAATTCAGGTCTGAATGCTTTTCGCGGCCGGTAAAAGCAGTTTTGATAGAATCGACGATTACAAAATCGCCCAACAACAGATCAACAACCGGTTGAAGCTCAGTTTCGGTATTGACAATCCGGCAGGCGACCACGGCACCTGCCGGGAGATCCATCGATGCGGGCTGTTTTACCGGGAAATTATGGCTCAAAACTGCCACCCGATCCTTCAGCCTGCTTGAAAAATCCTCCACCAGGTCAGTGCCCAGGCTGCCATCTTTCAAAATAAGTACATCCACAGCTTCACCCAAAGCCGCACTGATGGCGAGTTCATACTCTTCAGGAACCTCGATATGCGTTGCCAAATCAGTCAACTCGCTTCGAAGTTTTTTCTCACGACTCGATTTGAGCAGGCTTTTGGCGCCCTCTGAAAACCCTGCCAGACTTTCGCGGCTTTGTTTTATCAGCTCCAGCCGATTTTTTACACGGTTCTTTTCCAGGTCAAGTTTGTGGCTGCTTTGCTGATACCCTTCCAACTCTTTCGAAATTCTTGCCCGTTCTTCAATTAGTTGTCTGCTCTCATTTTTTAACCCGTTCAAGTCTTCTTCTGCTTGTTTGACTTTTTGAGTCAACTCAGTGATCGCGGTCTCAAAACGGACTTTCTCCGTGTCCAGTTCCTGTAAGTTGGACTTGATCCCAGCCTGGTTGGATTGGAGTGTCTGCAGCCGTTCACTCATCTCCTGTTTTCGCGATCGGATAACGACAGCTTCCTTTTCCACTTCAATTTGTGCTTCGCGCAGGCGGGATTCTTCTTTGCGTAAGGTGGCTTCTTGCTCAAGCATCTTTGCTCTGGATTCACTCAGAACCTCAAACTGCTTGCTGACGGTCTCTAACTCTTCATGTGCTTTGGTCTCATCAGTCTGGTGTATCAGCGAATTGTCTTCAGCCGCCCGGATCACTTCCTCCAGGTTAGCAAGGTCATTCACAACTTGCAGCCGTGCTTTCTCAGCCGCACTTTTCCTCTCGTCCAGGATCGCCAGGTTCTGGTTATCATTCTGCAGCTTATCGCGTAAATCACGCAATTCGTTCAATAAGGTATTCACCAGGTTGCGCTGTTTCTCGATATCGGTTCGCAGCATCGTGGCTTCGGATTGCTGTTTTTCAAAGCTCTTTCGGCTCGATTGCCGCTCAAGTTCGGCGGAATCCAGTTGCTGTTGGATCTGGTTAACCTCTTTCAAGGCTTTAAACCAGTGGTACCCATACCATTCGCGTAAATTTTGTTGCAGTAAATCCTGGACGGTCTTATACTCACCGACTCTGGCTGCCTGTTTTTCAAGGTTGCGAACCCTCGGTTTAATTTCCGCAATGATATCAAGCGCCCGCTCCAGGTTGTGCTGGGTCGTTTCCAACCGCCGCATTGCCTCTTCTTTACGGCTCTGATACAAACCAATCCCAGCGGCTTCTTCAAATAGTTTGCTGCGTTCATCAGGTCGAATTGAGAGGGCTGTATCAACCAAACCCTGACCAATGATCGTATATGTGCGGTCACTCAAGCCGGTTTTTCCAAGCAATTCATTGAAATCTTTTAATCGAACACGCTGGTTATTGATCAGATATTCATTCTTGCCATCGCGGTAAGCCCGTCGGGTCAAAACCACCTCTGAATAATCGATGGGCAACCACTTGTCTTGGTTATCAAATTTGATCGAAACAGCCGCCATGCCAGCCCGCGCACGGCTGTCGGATCCGGAATAGATCATATCTTCCGTTTTCTTGGCACGAAGCAAGGAGTACGACTGCTCTCCTAAAACCCAACGTATAGAGTCAGCAACGTTCGATTTACCCGATCCGTTCGGTCCAACAATTGCAGTGATCCTGGATGGGAAAACCAGCATGGTTTCTTTTGCGAAGGTTTTGTAACCCTGAAGCTGCAGACCAGCAAGATTGGACTTGGTCATTGGCAGTCAACTCCCAATTTCTTGAGGCTGAGCTGGGCGGCCTCTTTTTCTGCAAGTTGCTTCGAAGATCCTCTGCCCTGAGCGATTTTTTGATTGTTGATCATCGCCACCACAACAAAACGCTTATCGTGGTCAGGTCCATACTCATCAACCAAAACATAGTTGGGTGCCGGAAAACCCTGGGCTTGTGCCCATTCCTGGAAGCGGCTCTTGACGTCTTCTTCCGAATGAGAGCGGAGAATCTCTTCAGATTCTGATTCAAGCAGTGGAATGATCAAGTCTTTGACAGTTTGCAACCCGTTTTCCAGGTAGATAGCAGCAATGAGTGCTTCAAACGAATCACACAAGATCGCATCCCTGTCGCGCCCGCCGGCGTTTGCCTCTCCCCGCCCAACCAACAAAGCTGGACCGAGTTCAATCTTCCTGGCGAACGAAGAAAGTTGCTGGGTATGCACAAGAGCGGCGCGTACTTTGGTCAGAAAACCTTCGTCCTTTTCAGGAAAGTTATTGTAAAGCCACTCGGCGACAATGAAACCAAGGATGGAATCGCCTAAAAACTCAAGGCGTTCATTATCTTCGAGCACTTCTTTATTCTCATTCAAATAAGAACGATGGGTCAATGCTCTCGTGAGCATAAAAATATTATCGAAATTCTTGGGTAAGTGCTCCCGCAAATTCACCAAGGCATCTGGTTCAATCATGACTTCTCCCTGTTGAACCGCCGATTCGTTTAGCATCCTCTTTCGAACAATATCAAACGAATCTGCAGTTTATTTTCTATTTGTTTTCTCTATATTTTAGTCCATTACCGCTAAAAATTAAAACATTAATTCCATCGTCGTGGGGATTGGGTCTGCCTGTCTCTGCCATCATCTTCAATCCTGCATACACCAAGGCAGAGGTCGGCTCAACGTAGACTCCCATCCTGGCAAGCTCCAGTCGTACGGGGTCGATATCTTTCTCGGGAATCGCCAATAAGTTATCCTGACCAGGAACCAGTTCTCTTAAAATTTCTTCTCCTCTGGCTGGCTTCTCCACCATGGTACCTTCTGCCAGGCTTGACAGGTTGCCAGGGGTAAAAGGTTGCTTTTGCCAGGCTGAGACCAGCGGCGCACAGCGTTCTGGTTGAACCCCGATCATACCGGGTCTTGAGGTAACGCCCAGATATTTGCAGATGGCTTTGAAGCCAAGCAACACGCCAAAAAACAAAGAGCCATGCCCTATTGGACAATATACCCTGGCAGGCAATTCTCCTAATTGCTCGAAAATTTCGAAAGCAATGGTGGCATAACCCGCCAAACCAAATGGCAGCATGGCATGACTGGCATAGACAACACCACCCTTCTCAAGCTCAGCCAGGGCGGCCTGGTGGGCATTTTCCCGCACGCCTGCAATCGGACGGACCCTTGCGCCAGTAGCGATGATTTGTTCCAATTTTGTTCCAGTAGTACCTTCCGGGATGAAGATCTGGCTCTCGATCCCAAAACCGGCTGAATAAAGTGCCAATGAAGCGCCAGCGTTTCCAGAGGAATCTTCGACCACGTTGCGAATTCCCCGTGCTTTCAAAAAACTGGTGACAATCGCAGAATTGCGGTCCTTGAAGGATCCACTGGGATTCAAACTTTCCAGCTTGGCATAAAATTGAGTATTCCAGGCTTCGCGCTTAACCAGGGCTGTCTGACCCTCGCCTAGATAACACACCGGATTCTTACCTATCCCCATCATTTTCTGATAAGCCCACATCCCGGGAAGATCGACTTTGCTTATCGGGTCGTAAGCCAGATCGACTATCGTAAAATTTCCTCCACACGTAGGGCAAAGATAAGGGAGCCTTTCAGATGGATATTCCTGACCACAATCAACACACACAAATCTTGCCATAGAAACCTCAACTTTGAGTTAAGTATACCTGCAAGTGTTTCTCGAGCTCGTAGGAACAGCCGCAGAATTGCAGGTACAAATGTGCTTCTGTGGCAATCAACAAGCAAATTTTACGTCTGCAAAATCTCCAGCATAATTTTGGAAAGAACAATCGCCTCAGAAAAAAATCTCAACAAAACCCCAAGATTATCTAAAACAAATTGTTTTTGAACTAATTTTTCTTCATCGCTCGACTATAATTGAACCATGGCAAAACTCTGGCTGCACCAATCTGATTCCTACGAGATCACTACCGAGGTCTATTCGGGTCCACTCGACCTGCTGCTGGACTTGATCCAAAAAGCAGAGCTGGATATCAGCAAACTGGCGCTTGCCCAGGTGACCGACCAGTTTTTAGAGTTTATTGAAGAAAATAAGGATGCTGATTCGGATTATCTTTCTGAGTTTCTGATCATCGCTGCCAGGTTGGTTCAGGTCAAATCAGAAGCATTGTTGCCCCGTCCGCCAGTACGAGGTGAAGACGAAGAAGATATTGGCGAAACTCTCGCCAGGCAGCTGATCGTTTATCGGGAGATCAAAAAAACCACCGAATGGCTTTCTGACCGCATAGACCGTAATTTGCGCAATCACCTCCATATTCCCCGCACCTATCCGGTTAATGTCCAGCTGGACCTCGAAGGTTTGGCTATCGATGACCTGATATTGGCGCTCGAAAACCTCGCCAGCAGGCAGCCGGTCCTCCAGGATGGCGCTCTGATCACCATCCCGAAGTTCACGCTCAAGAAAAAAGTGGAAGAGATCCTCCATGTTTTGCGAGCAGATCAAAAGAGCAGCTTCTCGGAAATATTGGGTGAAAGCCGTGACCGCCTTCAAGCAATCGTTGTCTTTCTCGCGATCCTGGAATTGGTCAAGCAACGCTTGATCACCACTGAACAGACCATAAATTTTGGAGATATCATCTTGTTCCCGGAACAGGATTTGTTTGAAACAGATGAGACAGAACTGCAAATTGACGAGCTTTAGCGTTTATACATTTATCAGTATTCCTCTACATACTGTTATATAATGACTTCCAGAGGCGATATATGACTGAAGAATCAACACCGAAATTGCTAACTACCACTGCACCAGCCGAATTGGAAGGAATGCCCAAAAAAGGCGAGAACAAAGCAACTGTTGCCGTAGTAATTATTGCGGTAATTGTCTTGGCAATTATTGCTGGGATCGTTGTTCTGGCATTCCAGGATGCCGGCACAGTCAGTATAGTGAGAGATATTTTCATTATTCTGATGGCTTTGATGATGTTCGTGATTGGAATTGCTCTTGTTGTACTGATTGTTCAACTTGCCGACCTTACTAATTTACTTAAAAATGAAGTTAAACCAATCATTAACTCGACTAACGATACTGTAAATACGCTCAAAGGAACCGTAAGATTCATGAGCGATAATCTCACCGAACCGGTGATCAAATTGAACGAATCCCTGGCAAGTATGAAGAAAATTGCCGAGCTGTTTCGTTTTAAAAAGTAATTAATAGAAAATAGAGGAGATAAAAATGTCAGACGAAAATAACTTTGGATCATTTGTAATGGGGTTTACCGTAGGTGCACTAGCTGGTGCTATAGCCTCTTTGCTGCTTGCCCCCCAATCTGGTGAAGAAACCCGCCAGGTCATCAAGGAAAAAGCCATTGAGCTTAAAGACAAAGGTCAGGAAACCTACGAAGATACCAAGCGACGCGCAGAAATCGCCTACCAGGAAGCAATCCATAAGGCTGACGAAGTTGCGCAAATGACAAAAGAAAAAGCACAGAAGATGGTTCATACCGTAAAAGAAGGAACCGAAGAAATAAAAAACGAGATGAAATCCGCTGCAGATGATGTTGCAGCAGAGGCAAAATCCTAA
>DHUW01000094.1:28018-32807 GCA_002409365.1 Anaerolineaceae bacterium UBA5224
GAGTCTGTTGAACAAAACTCTTGCTGAAGCCTTCGGCGAGTTTAGTTTTTAAGTCTCCTGGTTGTCTCAGAATAGGATGAAACCTGACTATTTTAGAGGTTTTTACCCGATTTTACTTGACTTATTAAATTCGCCGTGATAAACTTCTTGCTCTGTGGGGGCGTGGTGTAGTGGTCAAACATGCGGCCCTGTCAAGGCCGAGACCGCGGGTTCAAATCCCGTCGCTCCCGCTCAAAAAACTCCTCTTACGAGGAGTTTTTTCGTTTTATTAATCTGATCCATCGGGAAAATTTTTCTCTGTGTCTTCTTTCAGGTAATTATTTATCAGCTGTTTCCTGATGGTTCCCATTCTTGATTCCCAATTCCCGGGCACGTTCCTGGAGTAACAAGTGCAGCTTTTCGTGATCTTCGGGATAAGTAAAATAAAAACCGGAGAAAAGGATTGCACAGATGATCCATGGTACCGGAACAGTCCAGAAAAGGGCAGTTTGCAGGTCCAGTTTGTCTGCAATTAATCCGAAAATAAGGGCAACGATCGCAGCAAAGCCGCTTTCCACAAAAGTCGTCATTGCGAAAGCTGTCGCCCGAAGTTCCGGCGGGACCACTGCCGCCATCATTGGCTCT
Organism: Anaerolineaceae bacterium UBA5224; assembly: GCA_002409365.1. Taxonomy (GTDB): domain Bacteria; phylum Chloroflexota; class Anaerolineae; order Anaerolineales; family Anaerolineaceae; genus Mesolinea. The sequence goes on from DHUW01000094.1 coordinate 28,643, forward strand.
TTGGCGCCTTTTCCAGGCCAGCCAATGAGCAAACCAATCAGAAAACAGTAGGCTGTTAGTTGCGCAACGCTCCAATCATTAGTTGCTTTGATCAGGATAATTGTTAAGGGAATGCCAAAAGTAACCGAGATTTGACCAATGATTGTGCGTCCATATTTCGGGTTTTTCTGTTCAGCCCAGTCACCCAGATATCCACCCAATACGCTGCTTAATGCTGTACCGATCAACATAATGCCAAATACGAGAGGTGCCTCCTGGGTGGTCAGACCGCGTTCTTCTACCAACCAAAGGATCAAAAAAGCACCCAGGATCACCCATGGCATTGACCCCGCCAACCCCTGCAGAATTGCAACTCGTATTGTAGGAATTTGTAATACTCTTCCCAGGTCTTCAAACTCTGCTTTATACCGTGCTGCCTGTTCAATTGTGAGCTGGTTTTTCATTTCAGGTTCAGCAGATCCCCGTACAGGTTCATTCACAAAGATTAAGATAATGACACCCGAGAGGATGCTCGCGATACCAAGAATGATAAAGCCCCAGCGCCACAGCTCCGGTGTCGCCAACTGCCCTAACCCTAAAGTGAAGATGATGATTCCAAGGACTCCTACTCCCTCCAGATAACCAAGCATGCGTCCACGAATATTCGGGGCAAAGGTATCAGCCATGATCGAGAAAGTAGCCGGCATCAAACAGCCCAGTCCCACTCCTGAGATAACCCGAATGAGTAGAAGCTGGTTAAAACTCTGGGTCAGACCTACCGCGATCGTCCAAATACCCCAAATCCCAGTGCCCCAAAAGAGAACTTTTTTACGGGAATATGTGTCCGCCAGGTAACCCCAAAAAGGAGAACTGAGTGCCTGGAGCAAACTTCGGATAAATGTGATCCATGCCAGGTTTCCGAAACTGAGGTTCCAGATCTGACGTAATACCGGACTGAAAATTGACATTGCTTGAGCTTCGCCCTGGTCAACAAAATATCCTGCAGAAAGGGCAATCAAGTTACGAAATTTGCTGGGTTGTTTTTTGGGGGATTTACTCTCTGATTGTTCCATAACCTTCTCTGAAATGAGTTTGCATGATTTTATCCTTAATCTTTTATTGATGGGTTCAGAAACACAGATTCTAAATATGCTAGGTAAATTTCCCGATATTTCGGTAAAATTCCAGGACCAACTAACAAAGGATTGATATGAGCAAAATTACCCCAATATTGACGCCTGTCGCCTCACCGGAAGCAATGGTTCTGTCTGACCAGGCTCGCTTTACTGTGTTGACAGGCAGGTTGATCCGCATGGAGTTCGACCCTGATGCCAGTTTCGAAGACCGCGCCAGCCTCACCTACTGGTACAGAAAGCAACCCGTTCCACGGTTCAACGTCCACCGTTCTGATGGATGGCTGACTATCGAAACGGACGATTTGGTGCTGCATTTCTACGAGAACAACCGCTTTCATTGGCGCGACCTGTGGGTCGAGATCAAGAAAAGTGGGCAACAGTGGCGTTTTGGTGACCAGGATCACAGCAATCTGGGGGGAACCATCCGCACACTTGACAGCACCTGCGGACCGGTTCCACTCGGTGATGGCGTAGTGTCACGCTCTGGCTGGGCAGTCGTAGATGATAGCCGTAACCTGGTGCTCGATGAAAACGAGTGGCCTGTTACCAGGGATAAATCAATCGCATACAAGGATCTTTATTTCTATGGCTACGCAAAGGATTTTCTGGCTGCTATTCAAGATCATCAGCTCATTTCCGGTAAGCCCAACCTTCTACCGCGTTGGTCTCTGGGAAACTGGTGGAGCCGGTATTGGCCATACTCTTCGAATGAACTGCTGGAATTGATGGATACCTTTGAGCAGCAAAAAATACCACTCTCTGTTTGTATCGTGGATATGGATTGGCACAAAACAAAAACTGGTAATGCTTCATCCGGCTGGACCGGTTACTCCTGGAATCGGGAGCTCTTCCCAAATCCAGAGGGGTTTATCGACGAACTGCACAAGCGCAATCTGAAAATAGCGCTCAACCTTCACCCGGCTGAGGGTGTACACAATCACGAAGACCAGTACCCTTTAATGGCTACGCGCATGGGCGTAAATCCGTCCTTCGGGCAGCCTATACCTTTCGAAATTGCAGACCCTCAATTCGCCCACGCATATTTTGAAGTGCTGCACTATCCGTTGGAAAAGCAGGGGGTAGATTTCTGGTGGCTCGATTGGCAGCAAGGCAGTCGCTCGAAAATTGCCGGGTTGGATCCCCTTTTCTGGCTAAACCATCTCCACTACTACGATCAGGGTAAATCACCTGAAAAACGCCCGTTTATCTTCTCTCGCTGGCCTGGTTTGGGCGGGCAGCGTTACCCGATCGGTTTTTCCGGTGACACAATCGTCGATTGGTCCACCCTGGCTTTTCAGCCTGAGATGACTGCGACAGCGTCGAACGTCGCCTACGGTTGGTGGAGCCACGACATCGGCGGGCACTGCGAAGGCGTTGAAGACGCTGAACTTTACTTGCGTTGGGTTCAGTTTGGGGTGTTCAGTCCAATTTTTAGATTGCATTCCACCAACAACGAATTTATCGATCGCCTGCCCTGGAGTTGCGGATTGGATATTTCCCAGCTTACCCGTTTCGCCATGCAGTTTCGTCACAAATTGATCCCCTTCATTTACACTGCTAATGAACGAAACGCACGAACAGGCGAGCCTCTGGTGCTCCCGATGTACTATTCTCAACCGGATGAAGAAGCTGCCTACACCTGCCCGGGTCAGTATACCTTCGGTCAATCCATGCTGGTGGCACCGGTCACTAGCCCGACCGATCCCCAGGTCGGTTTTACACGGAAAACCGTTTGGCTTCCAAAAGGGAAATGGACCAACTTCTTCACCAATGAATTTTTTGAGGGTGGTGCTTGGTACAGCTTCTATTGCGATCAGGGTGATATCCCGGTATTTGTACCCGACGGTACCATTATTCCTCTTTCCGCCGATGAAGTTTCCAATGGCGTTAGCCTGCCCCAGAATTTTAAAATCAAAGTATTTGCCGGCTTGCAGGGTGAATTTGACCTTTATGAAGACAGCGGAGAAGGTCAGGCTTATCTGGAAGGTGAGGTCAGCTGCACTCTGCTCACCCAAGATATAAACGGCGATACGCTAAGTGTTGTCAAAGCTGCTTCCAGGGGAGAGTACGCCAACCGCTTGCCTGAAGCCAGGACCTGGCAATTTGACCTCAGCAACATCAGTGAACCCTCGACGGTCCAGACTTACCTTGATGGAGCGCCAATCGATGCTCAGACTCATTATGATCAGAAATTAAAATTGTTGAGTTTTGAGGCGATCGCCTGCCCAAATGCCTCAAAACTTGAAATAGTTCTGGAAGGCATTACCATCGAGCATTTTGAAACCACTCCCGCGGATCGAATTCATAAGTTGGTTCGACGGATCAAATTGCCTTCGTTGCTAAAACAACAGATCATGCGCCGGCTCCCTGAATTCATCCGAAATCCTTTAAGCATGCGGGATATTGCCCATGCCCTTACCAAAGGCCAAATGCTCGCCTTTTACGAAAGCTTCACACCTGCCAGCACAGAAAAACCAGCGCAGGATGTACAGGAGTCTTTCGAGAGGATGTTGATGAATTTACGGAAGATCGTGACCAGTTGACGAAGCAGGCTTGGTAGTTTCTTTCTCAGGATGATCGCTTGAAGCGTCTGACATCATTTCCGATTCAGGCGCTTCTTGTTTCTGTTGTTCGACGTGCGGCGGCAGGTCAAGCAGGCTTTCATCAAAGATTTTCCGCGGATAACGCCGGATCTCGTCCGTCGTTTGGATGACGTCCCTGAAAAGTTGATCACGGCTAATTTTCCGGATCCAATTGCCCAGGTCACGTCCTGTTTTGACTAGTTTGCCCGGACCAAGGACAATGAATGCCAATATCAAAATTAAGGCTACTTCTGTCCAGCCTAAATTGAGGAATTCCATCGCTTATTCCTGCGGCTTGCTGTCGTTTTCCTTGACTTCTTCTTTCGGTTTTTCTTCTTCAGTCTTCCCGTTCAAACCGTCTTTAAAAGCCTTGATCCCTGAACCGAGTTCTCCACCAATTTTTGAAATTCTTCCGACCCCAAAAATCAAGAGTAAAATCCCTACGATCAGCAGAATCTCAGGTAATTG
>DHUW01000094.1:33118-35262 GCA_002409365.1 Anaerolineaceae bacterium UBA5224
CTTGGGATTGACGATCCCCACCTTGGTCAAAACAAAGAAGACCAGTGGTAGTTGAAAACTGATACCAATCCAAAACAAAAGGTTGGTCGTAAAGCTGACGTAGGATTTCAGGCGAATACTGGTAGTGACATCCAGAATTTCCTGGAAAAAATTGAGCGATGCCGGCAGCATAACATAATATGCAAATGCCACACCGGACAAAAACAGCACGACCATAAAAGGTAATGTCAGGTAAATGGCTTTCTGTTCATTAGGTTTCAGACCCTTGCTGATGAATCGAAGTAATTGAAAAACGATCCAGGGAAGCGCTATGATCAGCCCACCCAGCAAGGCGATCCGCATATAAACTGACATAGTCTCAGTCACTTCAATTGCGAACAGGTTTTGCAGCCCACCGATCGGTCGCGTCAGGATGTCAAGAATGGGGTTAACGAAAAAAACAGTCACGATCACACCCGCGACCAGACCCAATAGGGACAAGAGCAGTGTCTGTCGCAATTCTTCCAGGTGGGTAGAAATCGGTAATTTTTCAGCTTCGTCAGTCATAAGGTAATTCTACCCTGCCAATTCCAGGCATGATTGTAAAAGTAGCGCTGCTGCAAGTGGCATAGCCCGTTCATCAAAGTTGAAACGTGGATGGTGATGCGGAAAGTGGTTTTCATCGCTCGGGTCAGAAGCCCCAACCAGCACAAAACAGCCTGGGACCAGGTCTAGAAAAACGCCAACGTCCTCCGAAATCATCGTCCTGTAGGTTTGGTCGACCTCGACTTTCTGGTTCATTTTTAATGCTGCTTTTCTGACTTTTCCAGCCACCTCAGGGTCATTCCGAGTAGCTTTCACCAGGGGTTCCAGTTTCAATTCAACTGAACAGTCCATCGCCCTACCGGTGTTCTCGCAAATTTCAGATAATCTTTGCTTCAGAACTGAATAAGTTTGATCAGTAAAATATCGGATGGTCCCGCTCAAATCAACCTTTGACGGAATGATATTGTATCTTTTTCCACCCTCAATTGTGCAGATGCTTACCACAGCTGCATCCAAAGGATCCAGGTTGCGTGAAACAATCGTTTGGATTTGTTGTATGATCTGGGCAGAGGTGACGATTGGATCTTTTGCTTTCTGTGGCTGCCCTCCGTGACCGCCCTCCCCATTCACGGTAATATCTACCTTGCCAGAAGCCGCCATTAACGGTCCGTCAGTAATGCCCAGCCAACCGAGAGGTTTTTCGTTCCAGAGATGTACGCCCAAAATGAAATCAGGATTGACCTCATCCAAAACACCCTCTTTCACGATTTTTAATGCTCCCTGCCCGATTTCCTCAGCCGGTTGGAACAACAAATGAAAAGAGCCGCTCAGTTGAGCGCCTAACTGGATAATCATCCTGCCCACAGTCAACCCGATCGCCACGTGCCCATCGTGTCCACAGGCATGCATCTTGCCAGCCTGCTGAGAGCAATACTCTACCTGGTTTTCTTCCTGAATTGGTAAGGCATCCATATCAAAACGTAATAGAAATCGGGGTCCGGCCTTTCCAGAATCAAAGCTGGCGACTATACCGGTCTCAGCAATTCCACTGCGAACCGTGAAGCCCAAAATTCGTAACTGGCTGGAGACATACTCCGCTGTTCTGACTTCTTCGAATCCGAGCTCAGGAAAACGATGCAGGTGGCGTCTGTCGTTTTGGGTTTGGGAGAAATTGCTTTCAGCCAGTGCATGCAGGTCCATCAGACCCTCAATATCACACGTCTGAAGTGTTCGTAATATAGGCAGTCGCTCTCAGTCGCTTCCTGGCGGCGTTGATTCCACTTTTGTACAAAAGCATCTGGGTCACCAATCTGAGAAACATGCTTCTTGAGCGCTTCAATACGGATTTGCCAGTAATCTGAGAGGTCCAAAGTGATATTCGGATCAACTGTCAGGCTCATCCATAATTCGCGGATTTTTGTAGGTTTGAGCCCTTGTTCTATTTGCTCCGGGAAGAAACCCACATTTCCAGCCGCAGGAAAGACTGCATCAATGGTCAGTGCCCCTGCAGCACGATGATCGGGATGGTTGATGTAATGAGCGTGAAAATAAGTTTGAGGGTCACTGCTGACAACAATATCCGGCTGGCGTTTACGTATTTCTGCGACCAGCTTACAGCG
>DHUW01000094.1:35532-35676 GCA_002409365.1 Anaerolineaceae bacterium UBA5224
GCCCTTCAGTTCTTCACCATCAGGGAATTGATCGCTCACACCGCGTTCGCCTTTGGTAAGCAATAGGTAGCTGACCTTATGTCCCAATTTGGTCCACATGGCAATTGTGCCGCCCATAAAAAATTCCGGGTCATCCGGATGTGC
>DHUW01000094.1:35938-38734 GCA_002409365.1 Anaerolineaceae bacterium UBA5224
TTTACTCCGTTTTGAGCCTGAACGGTTCCTGCCGCTGCCCTTTTGGGCATCTTTTCTTTCTTTGCTTTCACCAGTTGTATCCGGAGATTCTTCCTTTGTTTTTTTCTGAGAAGGTTGAGCTCTGTCCACCCGGGATCTGCCCCGATTACCGCTGGGGCGACGATCTTCTCTTTTTGGCGGGCGGCCAACCTGATCAAAACGCACCATTTCCACATCTTCACTCGATGAGGCTTCCTCGGGTTCAATCATCCGCGTGACCGGTTGGTTATCTTCCATCTTCCCTGACTCGAGCTCAGAGCGTTTGATCTCACGCTGACCAACTTCCGGAATATAAACGAGCACTGAATCAGTCAATGGAAGTACCTGGGAAACTTTGCCTTCTCCAAGAGGTGTCTGTATGGTCTTTTTGACTTTGGGAAGCAGTTTGCGCGCTTCTTCATAATTTTCATGCTCATAAGCCAGGCAACAGCGCAGGCGACCGCAGATACCAGTGATTTCCGAAGGCGTCAGGGAGACGTTTTGTGATTTTGCCATCCGAATTGAGATGGAACTGAACTCGGTCAAGAAGCGTGAACAGCATCGTTTTTCAATCCCGCAAGCACCCAAACCTGAAACTTCCTTCGCCATATCCCTCGGTCCAACCTGGCGGACTTCCAGACGGGTTTCCGGATACATAGGTCCGGCTTCACGAATGAAGTTGCGCATATTAAAATTCGGGCATTCATCATAGGTCAGAAATAGCGTAAGTCGGGTGGAATCGAAGGAATACTCTGCGTCCAATGCTTTGACACCTTCATAACCAGGTTTTTTCAGGAACTCACGGGCCTTCTCGACCGCCTCGGCTTCTTTTTCCTTGATCATATCCTTGAGGATCAGGTCTCGTGGAGTTGCTTTGCGCTCAACGCTCAAAACATCCTGGTTTGGGTCTGTGGCCTCAATATACGTTACCGTGACTTTTCCGATCTGCTTTCCACGAGCAGTATTCACAATGACATATTCGCCAACCTTGGCATCGATCTCATCAGGCAAAAAGAAATGGTAAGATTTCCCGACAGGTTTAAATTGAACTCCAATGAGTTTTTGTTCGGACATAATTTATAATTATATCATCCTGCTTGGCTCTTCTTGTAAGCCTCTTTGCTCGCTTCGGCAGCAATGTTTCGCGCAATGGTAACCAGTGCCTCTCCAGCAGGGCTAATTGGCTCTTGCATCACAACCGGGCTGCCGATATCTCCACCAATCCCGATTTTCGGGTCAAGTGGAATTCCGCCAAGGAAGCGTGCTCCTACCTGTTTAGCCAGTCGTTCACCGCCTTTTTCACCAAATATATATTGGTGGCTGCCATCAGGCATTTCAAGGTAAGACATGTTTTCCACGATTCCAAACACAGGAGTTTCCAGCTTTTCGAACATATTAACTGCCCGATATGCATCATCAATAGCTACCTGTTGGGGTGTGGTCACAATCACTGCACCACTGATCGGGATCGATTGCGCAAGGGAAAGTTGGACATCCCCGGTTCCTGGTGGAAGGTCTACGACCAGGTAGTCAAGATTGCCCCAATCGAAGTCGGTAATAAATTGTTGGATAGCGGAATGAAGCATTGGTCCACGCCAGATCAGCGGTTGCCCGGCCTGAACAAGAAAACCAATTGAAACGATTTTCAGCCCAAAAAGCTCTGCTGGTTTGATCTTTTGTCCTTCAGGGGTATCCGGGAGTCGGTCTAAACCAAGCATGCGGGGAATGTTGGGTCCATAAATATCTGCATCCAGCAAACCTACTTTCGCACCGTCTTTGGCAAGCGCTAAGGCGATATTGAGTGATACTGTACTTTTGCCAACACCACCCTTACCTGAACCAATGGCGATCAAATGCTTAAAGCAATTGCTGCCCAGGTCAAGTCCTTTGGGGTGGCTGACGTTGGAAGCCATCTCGATATCCACATTTTTAGCTTCAGTCATCGTCAAAACAGCCCGACGGGCATCGGCTTCGATTTTGTTTTTTAGAGGGCAGCTGGGGGTGGTCAGTTCGATCGAAAAACTGACATTCTCACCATCGATCTTAATGTTTTTGATCATATTCAAACTCACCAGGTCACGGTTCAAGTCTGGGTCCATAACCTGTTTGAGTGCATTGAGTACTTGTTCTTTAGTTATCAAATTTTTCTCCTGCCTGTCATTATCTGGGTTTATTCTACGGTGACAGGCAAATTTTTACAAGCTTGTTGTGCTTGGTTGGCATTCTTGTTTTTTATTGAGGATTTAAACCCTTGTCGCGCCAAGTTTCTTCCCTGATTTCAGAATGAAAAAATCACTCTACGGTTACCGACTTTGCCAAATTTCTGGGCTGGTCGATATCCAACCCCTTCAGTGCCGCGATATGATAGGCAAACAATTGCAGCGGGATCACTGCAACTGCCGGGCTTAGCAGCCAGGGCGTTTTTGGTATCCAGAAGATTTCATCAGCAATTGTCGGTAGAAGCTGATCGCCCTCAGTCCCCACAGTCAAAACCCTTCCACTGCGCGCCTTCACCTGCTCAACCTGGCTGATCATTTTGTCATACCAAAGATCCTGCAATGCGATCGCAATTACTGGCAGGTCCTTATCCACCAATGCGATGGGACCATGTTTCATTTCACCTGCCGGGTAGCCTTCGGCATGGATGTAGGAAATTTCTTTCAGCTTCAAGGCGCCTTCATAGGCGATAGGCATATTTACCCCCCGGCCAATGTACAGAGCGTTTTTCATCTCCTTATAACGGCTGGCGATTTCCCTGATGGTTGGTTCTTTATCGAG
>DHUW01000094.1:38980-39535 GCA_002409365.1 Anaerolineaceae bacterium UBA5224
ATCCGCCAGGTGAACAGCGATCATGTAAAGGTCCAAAATAGGTGCGGTGAATGCCTTGGTGGAAGCAACCCCAATTTCCGGACCAACCTGCATGGATAAACATCCATCGGCTATGCGCATCGCCTGCGAACCGATCGCATTCACAATTGACCATAACAAAGCACCCTTTTTGCGGCCTTCTTCCATTGCCGCTAGTGTATCGGCAGTTTCACCGGATTGCGAGATCGCCAAAACCACCGTGCCCTTCTCGATGATCGGATCGCTGTAGCGAAACTCAGAGGCAACCGATACTTCCACAGGGATCCTGGCAATGTGTTCAATCAGATACTTCCCAACCATGCCGGCATAAGCTGCTGTGCCGCAAGCTGTGATGAATATCTTCTTGATTTCTCTCGCCTTTTCCGGGTCAAGGTTCAGACCTGGAAGCAGGATCCGGTGATTTTCATAATCGATCCTACCGCTCAGCGTATCGGACAAGGATCGAACTTGTTCATGGATCTCCTTTTGCATGAAATGGCGATACTTACCCTTCTCTGACGAAATCGGGTCCCAGGG
>DHUW01000094.1:39788-40544 GCA_002409365.1 Anaerolineaceae bacterium UBA5224
TGACTATTGCAAACTGACCCGACTCCAGGAAGCACATCCTCCGTGTATGGCTGACGATCGCCGGAATGTCACTGGCGATATACATCTCGTTATCACCGATTCCAAGCGCCACCCCGCCAGCATTTCCCAGCCTTGCAGCGATAAGTTTTTCGGGTTCCACGGTGGACATCACCACCAGTCCATGAGCCCCCTTTATCATCTTGAGAGTTTTTTGAACAGCGCTTGCCAGGTCGGCGGATTCGTTGTAGAAAATCTCGATCAGGTGAGCGATGGTTTCAGTGTCGGTCTCGGACTTGAAATCAACACCTTCTGCAATCAATTCCTCCTTGAGGGAAAGATAATTCTCGACAATGCCATTGTGCACGATCACGATCCGCCCAGCCATCCCCAGGTGAGGGTGGGCGTTTTGCTCGCTGGGTGCACCATGTGTTGCCCAGCGGGTATGTCCGATACCAGTGGTGCCACTGACTGGAGATTTTTTGATCAAATTCTCCAGCAGCTCGACTTTGCCTGCGACCCTGCGGATTTCAATTTTTTTGTTTTCAAGAATGGCTATCCCGGCAGAATCATAGCCCCGGTACTCCAGATTTTTAAGACCATCAACAACGATAGGCGTAGCATCTTGCCCGCCAATGTAAGCAACAATCCCACACATAAGTGCTCCTGTTTTTCTGATATGTCCTGGAAAAAGGGGGTTATCTCTGGAGGCATCCGCCGATCTATCGATTTTCCCATGTTGTCATGGTTAATCTTCTC
>DHUW01000092.1:0-320 GCA_002409365.1 Anaerolineaceae bacterium UBA5224
GGATTGCCAGCTTCATACAGCTTTTGGAAATAATCAGGCCGCATCACGATCTTGGTAGTCACATCTAATCCCACCATGGTCACTTTCCAGGGAGCAGCAAAAACCACTTCAGCAGCATGGGGGTCGTGGTAGATATTGGCTTCAGCCGTCGCAGAGATGTTTCCTAAAGCGAAGGCGCAGCCGCCCATCAAAACCACACCTTTAACCAATTGTGCAATACGAGGTTCGAGCCGGTATGCCATGGCGATATTAGTCAGCGGACCTATCGGGGCAAGGATCACCTCATGGGGATTTGCCATGACAGTATCAATGATGAACTG
>DHUW01000092.1:642-11520 GCA_002409365.1 Anaerolineaceae bacterium UBA5224
AAAGCATTCATCGAACAAAGTTCCACTTCGGTGTTGCCAAAAACAGTTGTCAGACCCAGCACTTCCAGGTCAGGGGAACGCAATGCTGCCAAAATTGCCATGGCATCGTCAATGCCGGGGTCAGTATCAATAATAATTTTTAGAGCCATAGCACACCTCTCCAATTATTCTCACAGAAGGTCCTCAATGAGGACCTTCTGGACTAAGTTTAGTGATTCTTGATCGAACCTAATATTTTTTCATCAACTCGAACACCTTCATTACAAATGCATCCCGGTCGATATCCATCACAGCAAAAGCATTTTTCTGCCATTTGGCATCGCTGAACAGGTCTGTAACAGTCTTTCCTTGCGTGATCGAACCCTTGGTTTCCACCCGGATCCCAGCAGGATAGGCTTTAAAGATCGAATCATCAGCGGCATAAAGCACCGCAGCCGGATCGTGCATACTGATACCTAAAATTCCAATGCGCTTCATAAAGCCGACAATATCCTGGACTACATCTCGGAAAAAGACAGCCTCATTGCTGCCTAATGCGCCCACCTGGTCCAGCTCGGCAGGGGTCATAAGAGCTTTCATGGTCATATCCAGACCGCACATGTGCACTGGCACCCCGGAAGTAAAGACGATATCCGCAGCTTCGGGATCAGCATAAATATTAAACTCTGCTGCCGGAGTAGTATTGCCAGCAGCTGTGGCACCGCCCATGATAACAATGCGTTTGATCAGCCCGGGGAGATCCGCGTATTTGAGAAAAGCCATAGCAAGGTTGGTAAGCGGTCCGATGGCAATGAGTTCCAGCTCACCTTGTTGTTGCAAAGCAATATGATGGATCGCGTCCCAGGCAGGCATGGCGGCTGTTGTCCGGGAATGGGGCAAGTCAAATCCAGCCATGCCGTTGGCACCGTGGACCGACGAGGCTTCCACCCTTTTGCGGAAGATCGGACCTGATGCTCCCTGGTAAACCGGGACATCCCAGTCCAAAAATTCTACTAAGCCTAATGCATTGTAGGTGGTATGCTCCAGCCCAACGTTGCCAGCCACACTGGTTATCGCCAATACATTCAGTTGCGGCAACTGCCTGGCAAGCAGGAAGGCGATGGCATCATCCACACCCGGATCGCAATCCAGGATCACAGGAATGGGGTTCATGCTTGCTCCTTTCCATACCAGGCAGCAGCTTCAGCCAAAAGGTCTATGAAACCTTCCCGGTCGATACCGACTACGGCATGTGTATTTGGTTGTTGACCATTGAATCCATAATGATCAGCAATGGTTGCTCCCCGGCAAAAATCACCGGAGGTTTCAATCTGCACAAAATATTCTTTGATTGTCAGGATTTCAGGCTTCACCAGCGCAGCTACTGCCACAGCGTCATGTACCGGCGCCCCGGCATAGCCGATGCTGCGGTGAAAACCGTAAAAGAAGTCCAGCCATTCCGCTACTACAGTGGCAATCGGGTTACCTAGAGCTCGGATGCGTTCGAAATCTTCCGGGAACACCAGAGCCTTCAGGGTCACATCCAGACCAGCCATAGTAAGCGATAATCCAGATTTGAAGACTACATCGGCAGCTTCGGGATCGACCAGAATATTGAACTCAGCAGCCGGTGTCCAGTTGCCATGATCCAAACCACCGCCCATGATCGATATCTGAGCGATTTTGGGCTTTAATTCAGGATGCAGGATCAGCAGTGCGCCAACGTTCGTCAGGGGGCCTGTGGCCACGATCGTGACCGGTTCGCTCGAATCTGTAATGGTTTTTGCCATTAACTCAACAGCACTGAGCGGAAGCGCTTCAAATGCTGGTTCTGGGAGCGCCGGTCCATCCAGCCCGGTATCACCGTGAATATTGCCTGCATGGACGGGTTCACCAAACAGCGGTCTTTCCCTGCCCATGGCAAAAGGAGCGTCAATGCCCAACAGAGTCATTACCCGCCGGGCATTATAACTGGTCTTTTCGATACTCTGATTGCCACTAACCGAGGTACAGGCTAAGATTTCAAGCTTATCGTTGGCTTTGGCAAGCATCCAGGCAATGGCATCGTCATGACCCGGATCTCCATCAAGAATGATAGGGATTCTGGAGGTCATTCGGCACCTTTCGCAGCAACCTGGCGTTTCTTGAGCTTATTCATGGTGCTGATGGCATACAGCACCAGACCAATGATGGTCACCAAATATGGGATCACCGAAACCAGGTAACTGGAGACGCCCTGCATTCCGGAAACCTTGGTGCGAAGAGCCTGTGCGAAACCAAACAGTAAGGACGAAAGCATAGTACCAAGCGGTTCACCGCGTCCCATAGCTTGAGCTGCCAGAGCGATAAAACCACGTCCAGCAACCATGCCTGAGTTCCATCCTTGTGAATAATACATGGACATAAATGCTCCGCCCAGACCAGCCAAAGCACCCGAGAATGCGATCGCGATATATTGGATCTTCTCCACTGAAACACCGATGGATGTTGCTGCATTCGGGTTTTCGCCCACAGCGCGAATGTTCAACCCCAGTGGTGTTTTATACAGAATTACCCAAATCAACCAGACAAACAGGAATGCCAGGTAGGTCAATACAGAATGACCTGACAAAACCTGCCCAAGAAAAGGTATGGATTGGACCAGGGGAATATTCACGGTCGGAATGAGCAGATCTCTCGTAACCAATGCGCCTGTGTTGCCTTTCATACCGGTAAACATGTAGAGGAGGAAGATAGTTCCGCCAGCTCCTAACATGTTTACTGCGATACCACCCAGAATGATGTCGGTTTTCATCTTGAAGGCAAAAAAGCCGATCAATAGAGCTAACAATATCCCAACAACCACTGCCCCAAGAACGCCTACCAGCCAGGATTGTGTCCAATAGCCGATTAAAGCACCGAAAAGCGCCGATATCATCATAATACCTTCGAGACCGATATTCACAACACCAGCCTTTTCAGCGATCACAGCGCCCATTGCAGCAAACAGGATCGGGGCTGTGATACGGATTACGCTGAAAAGAAAGTCAGTATTAAAAATCGATAAAAGAAGATCGCCAATCATGAGATGCTTCCTCCTTGGCTTCCTGCAACATTCGGCAGAGCCAGATCTCCTTGGTCTGCATAAGCTTCCTGCAGTGCCAGGTCACGTTGGGCATTACGAACCACAATTTTCTGCCGATATTTTGCAAGGAATTGTTCCGCAGCAAAGAACAGGAAGATGGCTGCCTGGATGATATCGATCATTTCTGAAGGTACATCACTGTAGGTTGCCATCAAGTCGCAGCCCTTGTTCAGGTAGGCAATAAAGAAGGCTGCGAATGGCACAAAAATCGGATTATTTTTTGCCAAAATCGCAATCGTTATGCCAAGCCAACCATAACCCGGGAGTTCACGCCACAAGAATGTGTTGTACCTCCCAAGAACCTCAATGCTACCACCCATACCAGAAAGAAGGCCACCAATCACTTGCGACAGGATAATGACAGCTCCAACCTGCATGCCCGAATATTGAGCAAAGGATTGGTTGATACCGATCATGCGAATGGCATAGCCCCACTTTGTGCGATACATAAATAATGCAATGATGACCACAAAAACCAGCGCCACTACGAACCCCCAGGTCAACTTGGTGCCGTTGGCGACAATTTCTGGAATTTTTGCTGTCTCCAGGATCGGGAAAGTCTGAGTGGCACCTTTGGTGCGGTCAGCAAATACAAAATTCAGGAAATGCAGGATGACAAACATGACCACATAGTTCATCATCAGAGAAGTGACCATCTCGCTTGCTCCCAGTTTCACTTTGAGCACTGCCGGGATGAGCATGATCAAACCGCCGGCAATCGCGCCAGCCAACACACAAACCACCTGGTGAAGCCCTGTGTTGAGGTGAAGGTAGATACCAAGCAACGCGCCAACAAAACCACCCAGCATGATCGCGCCCTCACCTCCCAGGTTGAACTGATTGGCCGAGAACATGACACATACTGCCAGACCTGAGAAAATGGTCGGGATCATGGCTGCCAGAATAGTCAGAAAACTGACCGTATTAAAAACATTGCCAGTTGCCTTAAAACTAACCACCGGACCGACCAGCAAATATTTCAAAGCGGTGAGGGGTTCATCGGAAGAGAGGAAGATGAAAATCGTGGCAACTGCCAAGGCTAACAAAATGGCAGCCAGTCCGCGAAGCAAATTAAATAATAACAACCTTCTGTCACTCATAGCTCACCTTAGCAATTTCTTCTTCGGTCTGGTGTTTCAGACCGAGCATATATTCGCCCATAACTTCATCGTCTAATTGAGAAGTATCTTCAAAATATGCCACGATCTTTCCACCATACATTACGATCAGACTGTCGCTGAGTTCAATGACCTCATTAAGGTCAGCTGAAACCAACAAAACAGCAGCGCCTTCACGGCTGAGTTCAACGATCTCATTTCGGATAAATTCGGTCGCACCTACATCAATACCGCGGGTAGGCTGATCAGCAATCAGAAGAGTTGGTTTGCTGGAAAGTTCGCGAGCGACGACCACTTTTTGAATGTTACCGCCAGAAAGCATTTTGACTTGCTGTTTGCGTGACTTTGCCAGAATGCGATAATCAACGATCAGGTTGTCGCATTCAGAATGGATCTCCTGCACATTAAAAAGAGGACCTTTATTGAAACGACTGTCTGTAAACCGATCCGAAATAACATTCTCTTCGATGGTGGCAATATCTGCGATGCCATAAGTCATGCGGTCTTCCGGTACCAGGGAAACCCCGCGATCCCGAATCTTATTCTGTGGCTGGTTAATGATCGACTCGCCGCAGACTGTGATCGTTCCGGTATCAGGCGTGTTCAGGTTGAAGAGCATTTCCACCAGTTCACGCTGTCCATTGCCTTCAACACCTGCAATTCCCAAAATCTCACCCCGACGGACAGAGAAAGACAGTTTATCAAGCATCTTTTTGTTCCAGCGGTTGGTGTATTCCAGATCACGAACCTTCAATATCGTCTCGGTAGGTTGGGCTTTATCTTTTACCACCTTTAGAACAACATCACGTCCAACCATCAGCCTGGAAATCTCGGCTTCGCTGATGTCGGCTGTGTTATAAACACCCATAGTCCTACCGCCTCGCATGATGGTCAGTCGGTCAGTAATTTGTTTAATTTCCTTGAGCTTATGAGAAATAAAGACAATAGTCAAGCCTTGCTCTTTAAGTGCAATCAGTTCCTTGAATAATTCCGTGGTTTCTTGTGTGGTAAGTACAGCTGTAGGTTCGTCCAAAATCAATATTTTGGCACCGCGAACCAGAGCTTTCAGAATCTCAACTTTTTGCTTCATACCTACCGGAATATCCATCACTTTTGAATTCGGTTCAATTCGAAAGTTATACCGGGCGGCATTTTCCTCGGCGATTTGTACAGCTTTCTTGTAATCGACGAGCAAACGAGATTTTGTTGTGGGCGCCATACCCAAGACGATATTTTCAGCCACAGTCAAGCTGGGAACCAGCATAAAATGCTGATGGACCATACCAATACCGAGAGATATGGCTTTTTGGGGATTGTGAATGGCTACCGGTTGGCCGTTGATCAGGATTTCGCCGCTGGTGGGCTGTTCCAAACCGAAAAGGATTTTCATCAGCGTGGATTTGCCTGCGCCATTTTCACCCATGATGGCATGAATTTCACCCCTTCTTAAGGAAAAATTCACATCTTTGTTTGCAGCAATTCCGTTGGGATAAACCTTGTTGATCCCTCTCATCTGGACAACAAAATCTTCTTGTTCTACAACTTCCTCTTGTTCAACTATAACTTCTTGTTCCATTTATAGGTATCCTTATTGGAGCTGTTAAGACTCGAGGGGAGCTAGACAAGTAGCTCCCCTCGAAATCGATCCTAAAAAATGAGTTCCTCAGACTGAACTAAGGCTGTAAAGAGTCTCGCAGGGCAACCACTGCATTGGTGGTGTCACCAATCGCGGTGGGAACGATGATTTTGCCGGCAACAATGTCAGCCTGGGCTGCCAGAACGGCATCCTGGACAGCTTGAGGTGCAATCTTGGCAAAGTTCTTGTCAGTCACGATTCCAACACCGCCTTCGGCAATACCGAGGCGAACTTCCTGACCAAAGTAGGTGCGACCGGCATCCCATTCATCAAAGAACCAGATGAGGGATTGACCGATATTCTTCAGACCTGAGGTAAGGGTGATGGCAGCCTGGTCGGCAGGCAGAGTCAGTTCCTGGTCAGAGTCGACGCCAATGAACCAGGCCTTGCCCGATTCCAAAGCAGCTTCAGCACCACCATTACCGGAAAGTCCGGCAACGCCCCAAAGGATGTCGGCATTTTTGTCATTGATCATAGACAAACCCATTTCCTTAGCGGTGGCAGTGTCAACATAGCTGTTGACATAGCGGGTGTCAACCTTGATTTCGGGGTTGGCAGCCTGGGCACCGAGCAGGAAACCATAAAGGAAGTCATTGATCACAGGGCTGTCGATACCACCGATGAAACCAACAACAGATTCGGGATTGATTTTTTCAACGCTGGTTTCTGTGGTCATTTTACCAGCAAATGTGCCGATCAAATAGCCCATATCGTTCTGTTTGTAAGTAATATTGATAACGTTTTGGTT
The DNA here is from genome assembly GCA_002409365.1 of Anaerolineaceae bacterium UBA5224. Lineage (GTDB taxonomy): Bacteria > Chloroflexota > Anaerolineae > Anaerolineales > Anaerolineaceae > Mesolinea. Next base: position 7,248 of record DHUW01000092.1, read on the forward strand.
TTCGCCAACGTAGGTGTTGTCATCATAGATCAGGAATTTCTGATCAGGATAAGTGGTAGCAACTTCTTTGAGGTAGTCTGGCATCTGGTAGGTACCGCAGATGATCAGGTCGTATTCACCGCTGCTGGCGACTTCATTCAGTGTTTCCAGCCATTTTGGTTGGTCCTGATCAGTGCCGCCCATTTCAATGGACTTGTAGTTGATTCGTCCGGCCTCAGCCAATGCCTTCAAACCAGATTCGGCAGCATCAAAGAACGATTTGTCACCCAGGTTCCCGTTTACCAGATTGACCACGTTGTAAACTTTGGCAGCTGGCTCGGCAGGAGCTTCTGATTCGGCGGGAGCTTCTGATTCGACAGGGGCGGCAGGTTCTTCAGCTGGGGTTTGACCACAGCCAACCATGGAAACTGCCATAATTGCGACAAGTAAAAACAATAAAAACTTCTTCATTTTTCTCTCCTTATTGATTTTTTGCAATGGTTTTTGCATTGAACAATATTAAGCTGACTTGACTTAACTGTCAACAAATTAATTTTTGAAAAAAAGGGTGGGATCCTCTATGTCCCCATTTCTCGAAATTTTATTTTCGGTGGTGAATTTATCTGACTTGGTTCTCCGGCACAGTGACTACCTGATCAGCTAACCTTTTTTCTCACTGTAAGGTTCGGAGATTGCTTTGATTGCTTTTCTTGTATACTTAGTAGTGTTTTAGCGTTCAAGGAGAAAGAACATGTCAGATAATTTGCTGGCAACCAAAGTTCATATTCCTCCGCTGCATGACAACCTGGTCAACCGCATCAAATTAATCTCCCGGTTGAACGAGGGCATCATTCAATGTTGTCGCCTTACGCTCATTACAGCCCCAGCAGGTTATGGCAAGACCACCTTGCTTAGTGAATGGCAAGCCCAGGCAGGTCTTCCGGTTGCCTGGCTGTCACTGGAAAATAGTGAAAACACACCAGCACGCTTCTGGAAGTACTTTGTCGCAGCCCTAAACACCCTCGCTCCGCTTCAGCAAGCTGACCTTGGCATGGCGCTCCTCCAGGCTTCCCAATCTCCCCAATCTGAATCAATGGAAGTCCAAATCACGGAACTGATCAATCAGTTGTCTGCCCTCAAAGAGCCGGTATGCCTGGTTCTGGATGACCTCCACACTATCACAGAAAGCCGGATCCACCAAGATTTGATCTTCCTTCTCGAGCATCTGCCGCAAACTGGGCACAACCTGAACCTGGTGGCAACCAGCAGGATGGACCCTCCCTGGCCTTTGTCGCGCTGGCGGGCGCACGGCGAGTTGAATGAGCTGCGGGCAGTTGATTTACGCTTTGGATACGAAGAAACAGAACAGTTTCTACAGAAGGCTTTGCAGGTCAGCCTGTCCCCGCAAGAAATTGCGGCTCTTCAAGACCGGACAGAAGGTTGGGTTGCTGGTTTGCAATTGGCTTCTATTTCGATGCAAGCCAGGTTGAAGGAGCAAGGACCAGAAAGTGTATCTTCGTTCGTTAAGACCTTTTCAGGATCAGATCGATTTATTCTTGATTACCTGTTGGATGAAGTGCTCAGTCAGCAATCCGATGATGTTCGCTCGTTTTTGCATGAAACTTCTATCCTCGATCAATTATGCGCACCGCTATGTGACGCTGTGACCGAAAAACCAGGCAGCCAGGCGTTTCTGAACCAGTTGGAGCGTGCCAGTCTCTTTTTGATCCCACTCGATCAGGAGCAGCAATGGTTTCGCTACCATAACCTATTTGCCGGGTTTTTGCGTAAGCAACTAAAACAAGTCTCGCCTGAGCTCATCCCTCTGCTTCACCAGCGGGCAAGTACCTGGTATGCTGAAAATCATATGTACACTGAGGCGATCCGCCACGCCCTGGCTGCCGGCGATATCGATCGCGTCCACCAAGCTGTGGCTGGGAATGCACTGGTGATGGTCGAAAATACGGAACTAACTGAGATGCTCAGGCAGCTCGAAGAACTTCCCGGTTATCAAATTTCACCCGATCCCTGGTTTTTTATGGCTTATGCCTGGGCTAAAGCTTACTCCAACCCTTCGACTGGTATGAACGACCTCTTGCAGCAGGCTGAAGACGTTCTCGTAATCATGGAGGAAAGTACCGAAAAACAACAGCTGACCTGCCACCTGGCGGCGATCAGGGCTTATCTGGCTTGGATGAAAGGGGAGGCGGAGCAGGCTTTGGAATTTGTAAAGTGTGGCATGAAGTGTTTATCCGAGGAAGATTGGCCTACCCGCGCACATCTCTTGAATATCAAAGGCTTGGTTTTGCAGTATCTGGGCAACTTTCAGGGAGCCACTCAATCGTTTGAAGAAGCCCTCGTTGCCGGACAAATGATCGGCAGGGTTCATGAGATCCTGTATACAAGCGGTAACCTGGCATATGCCCTCCTGTTGCAGGGGCATCTCCGGGAAGCCTATTCTCTTTGCCAGTCTGCAATCGGTAAGGTGGAAGAAATCGGTCAGTCCTCGCAGCAGTTCCCTGTTTTGGGGCTCGCCTATGCCACCATGAGTATCATCCTGCTCGATTGGAATGAGCTGGATTCTGCCGTAGCGACCGCACGGGAAGCAGTTGCCCTGGCAGAACACTGGGGGCAAACCGATGCACTGCATTTTGCCCTGACCTGCCTCGCATCTGTTCTGGGCGCAGCCGGAGATTATGAGGAGGCTTTTACGGTCAATCAGCACGCGATGCAAATTGCGAGAATGATTTCTCCCTGGTATATTCGAATTTCAGCTGAGACTGAGATCATGCTTTTATTATCAAAAGGAGACGTCCTTGGGGCTGCAAACAAGTTTACCGGGTATTGGCTCACCTCTGAAGATGACGAAAACCATGATCCATTGCTTATCGTTATTTCGCTGCTCTATCAACAGGACCATTATCCGGATGTCATCTACTCACTCGATAAAAAGCTGGATGATATAGAGCAAAAAGGTTGGAACCGGACCTGGCTGAAGTTGCTGCCATTTCAGGCGCTTTCCTTACAGGCGCTCGGCCGCCAGGAGGAAGCGCTGGAGGTGCTGCAGCACTGCCTGGTAGAAGCTGAACCGGAGGGATATATACGGATGTTTGTAGAAAGGGGCGCCCCAATGGCAACGCTGCTGACGACCGCCAGAAGCCGGGGCATTAACATCGAATTCACCTCGAAACTTCTGGTTGCCTCCCAACTTTCTGAAGATGCATCTCAAACTGAAAGATCTACCCCTGTTCCGCTTCGTCCCATTACAGCAGACCTGGTAGAGCCATTGAGCGAGCGCGAATTGGAAGTATTACGACTGCTCAACTCGCATCTCGCCGTTCCAGAAATCGCCAACGAAATGCTGATCGCGCCTACCACACTTCGCACCCATATCCGCAACATTTACCTCAAGCTGGGTGTGCATCGGCGGCTCGAAGCCCTCCAAAAAGCCCGGGATTCCGGCATCCTCTGAGCTATAAACCTTCAAATTGATACATTCCCTGCCATTTGGCGGGGAATTTTATTCTACGTTCGTGGAATCATCATTTTTAGCTCCACAAATCATCATATTTGATGATGACAAGTCATCAAATTTGCCAGGATACTGAGCATGAAACAAGAGGAGACCAGGAGACAAGCCATGACAAACAAAGAAGCATGTGAATCGCCATCGTTTTACCAGATTCAGGTCAGAGGGACATTCGATGAGAGCTGGTCTGACTGGCTAGACGGTTTCAGGGTCACCAGACAAGGTGATCAGACCCTCCTGGAAGGGCAAGTGATCGATCAGGCGGCTTTACTCGGCATCCTGGCGAAGATCAATGACCTGGGGTTGGCGATTCTGTCTGTCATGAGAAGAGACCAATGATAGCTGACATATCGAAAACCAGGCAGAACGTATCGATAAGAGAAAACGTAATGCCTGTAGCGCAAGAAACAAAGGAGTTTGAAATGTTAGTAACCAGTAGAATCAACATCTTCTCTTTCCTATTTGGGAAGCAACAAACCTCAAGCAGGGCAAGAGTCAATAAAATGTCCAAAGCCCAGCCAGTTGAGGAAGACACCTTCAACGATTTGGAAAGCCGGATGACCAAAGCGAAAAGTGAAAACTACAATACAGCTCATACCACTTATGTTTTTGATCCTTTCGGTCCAATGAACAAATGAAGCAGTGGTAATCAGATTAGTAGAGCTAAAGGAAAACAAAGCAGTAATTGCTCCCCAGGCTCTACTAATAATAAGATAAGCACCAAATTCTTCATTGGAAGTGCATTTTATTAAGCAAAAACGACCT
>DHUW01000057.1 GCA_002409365.1 Anaerolineaceae bacterium UBA5224
ACAATTAATCGAGTAATGTGAACTTTGGGTTCACTTGTCGGGACGGAAGGATTTGCCCTGACTATGGAAGAGATCCGTCGACCTCGTGGACCTGAACCGCGCACTCTATCCGGGCTGAGCGGAATTAATTATTGAATAAAAAACACCTCCATTGCTGGAAGTGTTTTGTCGGGGCGGACGGATTTGCCCTGGCTCTGTAAGAGATCCGTCGACCTCGTGGACCTGAACCGCGCACTCTATCCGGGCTGACCGGAATTAATTATTGAACAAAAAACACCTCCATTACTGAAGGTGTCTTGTCGGGGCGGACGGCTTTGCCCTGGCTCCGTAAGAGATCCGTCGACCTCGTGAACCTGAACCGCGCACTCAATCCTGTCTGACCGGAATTAATTATTGAACAAAAAACACCTCCATTACTGAAGGTGTCTTGTCGGGGCGGACGGATTTGAACCGTCGACCTCGCGGACCCGAACCGCGCACTCTATCCGGGCTGAGCCACGCCCCGTGAGCCGTTATTATAGCACAATCGCAATTTTTGGCACAAATTAATCAGGGTCTGATAAGCACTTTGAGTACACCCGGTTGACTTGCACGTTCGATTGCTTTGAGTCCCTCATCGAGTGAATAAACTGAATCAACCATCTCACCCACCTGGACCAAACCGGACGCCAATGCACGTAAACCGGCTGGGTAATTGCCGCAGCGCGAACCTATCAGGGTAATCTCATCGACCACAAGTTTCGATAAATTCAAGTTGACATCACCGGCAAAAGTTGATTTCAATACCAGCGTTCCCCTCGCCCTTGTCAGTGAGCGGGAAAGTTCGAAACCTTCCGGCGAACCTGTAGCTTCCACCACGATATCCGCCAGTTCATCTTTGAGGGCATCAGCATAGACTGCCCTGATTCCCCACCCTTCCAAAATTGTGGCGGGTTCCGGGCGTCTGACAACCACTTTCAAATCGCATCCTGTATTTTTCAGAGCCTGGGCGATCAGCAAACCCAGTCTGCCAGCACCGACTAAAATCACCCGATCACTTGGTTTCACCTGCACCTGGTCGAGAATCCTGAGAGCAGCAGCGGTGGGTTCAGTGAAAACGGCCAGAAAATCTGAAACCGGATCGGGTACAATGGTCAAATTTTTCACAGGTAATTTGCAGAATTCTGCAAAAACACCGTTGTAGTCAAATATGCCCAGCGTCCGGCGCCGCATACATTGGCTCGGTTCCTGGTGCAAACAACGTTCACACTCCCCGCAGCTGATGTTGATATCGCCAATTACCCGCTTTCCCTGCAATTTAGAATGTCCGTTCGCATCCGCAACCTGCCCGACAAATTCATGCCCTGGGATCCCCGTGAATGGATAATATCCCCTCAGCATTTCAAGATCGGTCGAGCATATACCAGTCATTAAAACCTTGATCAGCACCTCATCTGAATCCAAGACCGGCATGGGAAAATCGGTGCGAAAAGTCATTTCACGGTCTTCCAACCACAAACCCTTCATCAGCGGGCTCCTCGTCTGCCAAATTGTCTTTCCAGTAAACTGGCACTCAGGTGGATCATTGTCGGGCGACCATGCGGGCAGGTGCGCGGAGAGGGGCTGGCTTCAAGGTTGACCAATAAATTGCGTTGTTCGGCTTCAGTCAGTCTCTGTCCGCCCTTCACAGCCATGCCCTTGCATACCCGGGCAGCTATCCGTGCCTGGGCTTCGTTTTGGAGAGGTGTTTCGTCTTCTTCAAATTCATCTACCACCGCCAATATCGCATCTTTAGGGTCGCCTTGATCAACAATGGCAGGTATTGCCCGAAGCAAAAAAGTGTTCGGACCAAAGGGTTCGATCTCAAAACCAAGCGATTCCATGATTTCCAGGTTTGCTTCCAGGATTCCTGCTTTTTCCGGGCTGAGTTCAATTGGAACAGCATCGATCAATTGCTGCGAAGGGATCATATCTGCCCGGTATTGGGCCATCATCTGGTCGAATAAAACTCGTTCATGCGCAGCGTGCTGGTCAATCAGGTACAACCCATCCGGACCCTCAGCGACAAGATATGTCGAAGCCACCTGACCAACCAATCGCAGTAAATGCAGATGCGCGCCTGGCAAAGGTTCTTGCTGTAGTGCCGTTCCTATGCCAGCCTCTTCTCTTTTATACTCCTCAACAGGCTGCACCTGCCAGTTTTCATCAAAATTAGTCGGGATATTAGGCTGTGTTTGCCTGCCCCACAAATTCAGACTGTTCAGATCGGGGATGGGTGTATAGGCAAGCAATCCTCGGCGGATCGCCCGCTGAACACCACTAAACACATGGTCCTGGTCGCGAAACCGTACTTCAGCTTTTGTGGGATGTACATTGACATCCACAAGGTTGGTTGGAATCGTCAGGAACAAAACCACCACCGGGTAGCGTCCGACCATGAGCATGGTGTTATAAGCTTTGATCACCGCCGCAGTCAGGGTAGGGTCTTGAACCCAGCGGCCGTTGACAAACAAGGTGATGTCTTTTCGGTTTGAACGTGTGAGCGATAGATCGCTGATAAAGCCTTCAATCGCCAGGTCCTTCTCGCTGAAATTGAGCGGCATCAGCGCCTTGGCTTCCTGCGTACCAAACAGAGCCTGCAGAATCTCCAGACGGTTATTGCTGCCCGTGGACTGGAAATCGAGAATCTCATCCTGCCTCAAGCTCCAACGAATGCCGGGGTACGCCATGGCATAACGAGTGACCAGACCTGTGATGTGCTTGGCTTCGGTAATATCTTTACGCAAAAATTTGAGCCTGGCAGGTACATTGTAAAACAGATCTTCAACGGTTATTTCAGTTCCCAAAGGAGCAGCAGTTTTTTGCACATTCGAATTCGCGCCGCCATCAACAGTCAACTTTGCGGCGACTTCAGCCTGGGCTGGTCTCGAAACCAACCGCACGTGCGAAACTGAACCGATTGATGCCAGCGCTTCCCCACGAAAGCCAAGTGTCTTGATGTCGAACAACTCTTCTGTCTTGCTCAACTTGCTGGTAGCAAACCGACTGACAGCCAGCTCCAGTTCATTTTCAGGGATGCCCTCACCATTATCGCTGACGCGGATCATCTCCCTGCCGGCTTTGCGAATTTCAACCTGGATCTCACTTGCCGCGGCATCAATTGCATTTTCAATTAATTCTTTAACTACCGAAACCGGGCGATCAACTACTTCACCGGCAGCAATTTGGGAGGCAATCGTCTCGGAAAGTTTTTTTATGGACATGGCTGCAATAAATTATACCCAAGCCATAGATATAATTCTTACTTCCTTAGGGAAAAAGAGCATTTTTCTATATCCCATGTTTTGCAGAAATGGATTGGGGGCATTGAGAACAATGCCCTACATAACTTTCCATTGATGATAGGTTTTTTCTTTTCATTATCCTGTGCATCGATCAAACAACAAGTGGCTGACGACCTGCATGGATTGACTTATCTCTTGTCATGACCTTGCGTGGAGAACCGATAACGGGTTAAAGTTTTTGCATCCCATCCTAAGACTACAACTCCTGTCAGGACTAACAGTATTACACCAGTAACAAACGGGTCGTAATGCGAACCGAAATTCGGAAATAAAGCCCAACCAAGATTATTGGCGGCGTGAAACAGGATCGAAGAAAAGACACTTTTCCCAGTGTTGTTGTAAATCCAGACCATGAGAACACGTAGCAACATCGTGCCAAACCGCTGCCAGAGGATCCACTCTGCGGTTTGGTGATTTTGCAGGTCAGGTATGAGGTGGAACAATCCCCATATGATCCCTAAAAAGATCGCTGCCTTCAAAGCACCCCACCGGTTTTGCAGTGGGTCAATAGCATAACCCATCCAACCTAATTCCTCCCCGATACCGAAGAAAAACGACGCTCCCATCAATACCGGTATCATCAGCAATGGAATTTCCGGGTCAGGCAGTGGCTTGCCTGCCCAACGCATGACCACATAAGATAATGCATACACCAAAAGGGGCAGCAGCAAAGTCGGAATGTACCAAATCGGGTTTTTGATTTTTTTATAGTCGAATGCCCTGCCGAAGAGCTTTTTTATACCTTTGGAACCGGATTGTCGGTAGGAAAGGATCAGAGCTGCAATCATAGGGTTTAAAGCCGCCAATGCGCTCACCGGAAGCTTGACCGGTATCGGCAGGCTCTTTCCTCCAAAGACCCAATAGGGGATCGTTATGGCGAAGAGCAACAGGAAGAAGGTCAGAGGTTGGTTCTTTTGCGATTCGTTTGCATACGACGGCTTGTGAGTTTCCGCAGTATCTGGAATATCAGGAACCAGGCCTGGTTTCTCGTTTCCAATGCCCACTTCGCCTGGCACGTCATCTTGCGCACCACTGACAAAGCTCGCCATTCGGTGACGCCGATACAGCTTTACGCCAGCAACCAGCATCGTCAGGCCAAAGGTAGCTATTCCGATGATCAGGTTTGTTGTTGGGTTTTTCGTATCCATGTTCCGAACCTGCTTTCATGACCAGTCATATGATTAACCTTTAGCTATGATAGGAACGATAAGGCAGAATTCAGCGGCCTGTTTTGGAGATCCTATGCCTACTACTTAAGTCCTTCAGATTGCATTGCTCAGTCTGTTGGTAATTTGTTAGCTGACACGCTCCAATTCACTATCAAGGATACGCTCGTCATGGTTGTTATAAGTTATACCCAAGCCACTGATATAAATCTTATTTGTATAGGTTAAAATAAGCCCATGACCTGGTCTGAAAAAATAGAAACCATTTTAGTCTCCCTGCCCGATTCGCCTGGCTGCTACTTGATGAAGGATGAGAACGGCAAAATCATTTATGTTGGTAAAGCCATTAACCTGAAAAACAGGGTGAGGTCTTATTTTCAGAATTCTAAAGACCATTCTTTCAAAACTCGCCGGTTGGTGGACAACATTCGCGATATTGAATGGATTGTGGTTGGCTCCGAATTAGAAGCCTTGATCCTGGAAATGAACCTGATCAAGGAGCACCGCCCTTTTTACAACATTCGCCTGAAGGATGATAAACGTTATCCATACATCAAAATCCATTGGCAGGACGATTTCCCCAAGGTGTCGGTGACCCGCAACATGATCGAAGATGGCTCCCGCTATTACGGGCCCTATACATCGGTCTGGGCAGTGCACCAGACGTTGGATATTTTGCGCAAGATTTTCCCCTATCTCACCTGCGCCCGCGAAATCACGGGAAAAGACCCCCGACCCTGTCTTTATTATGACATTCACCTGTGCTCCGGTCCCTGTATTGGCGCGATCAGCAAAGCAGATTATCGCCAGATGATCGAAGATCTGGCGAAGTTCCTCGAGGGCAAGACTGATCCGGTGCTAAAGCGTCTGCAGGTTGAAATGGCACAAGCCTCAGATTCGCTTAATTATGAAAAAGCAGCGGTTGTGCGCGATCAGATCCAGGCTGTTGACCGCGTAGTGGAACGGCAGAAGATCATTTCAAATGATCGTAAAGATTCAGATGTGATCGCCATGGCACGCAACAACGGTGAAGCCTGTGTACAAATTTTCTTCATCCGTTCTGGTAAACTGATCGGCCGCGAATACTTTATCCTCGAAGGCACAGAAGAAGAGGAAAACAAGGAGATTTTGGAGGAATTCATCAAGCAGTATTACTCCCAGGCAGCCTACGTTCCTAACAAGGTCATGTTGCCTCAGGAAGTTGAAGAAGCAATGATCATTAATGAATGGCTCAATACCAAACGGGGCGGTGAGAAAGTGCAGATCTCTGTGCCCAAGCGCGGGCAGTCCAAAGAGCTGGTCAAGATGGCTACTGAGAACGCTGCTGAAACCCTTCGAGCTCTGGAAATCCGCTGGAAGGCGGATATAGACCGCCAGCGGGACGCACTCGGCGAGATCCAGCAAGCGCTGGGTATGTCCGAACCACCCAACCGCATCGAATGCTACGATATTTCCAACACACAAGGTACATCCAGCGTTGGCAGCATGGTCGTGTTTGAGCAGGGTATCCCGAACAAGAAACTCTACCGTCGGTTCAACATCCGCACGGTATCTGGTCCAGACGACTTCGCCTCCATGCGCGAGGTACTCAATCGGCGTTTCTCCAATTACTTTTCGGAGAATGAAGCCAAGGAAACCCCTGGCTACAAACCAGACCTGGCATTTAGCATCCTGCCCGATTTGTTGATTGTTGATGGCGGGAAAGGTCAGTTGCGCCAGGCGATCGAAATCCTGGAAGAGACTCGTCTGACAGGGAGGTTCACAATCGTTGGGCTGGCAAAACAGGAAGAAGAGCTCTTTTTGCCTAATCGATCAGAGTCTGTGCGTCTGGATGATCATTCGCAGGGTTATTATCTTATCCAGCGGATTCGGGATGAAGCCCACCGCTTCGCCATCACAGCGCACCGCAACAAGCGTGGTAAAATCGGGTTGGCTTCCCGGCTGGATAGCATCCCCGGAATCGGACCAGCCCGCAGAAAAGAACTGATCAATCGGTTTGGTTCAATTCAAGGTATCCTTGAAGCTCCTGCGGAGGAAATCGCGAAAATTAAAGGCATTTCGGTCGAAAAAGCCAACGCAATTAAGGCGGAATTGGAGTAATTATGGCAAGAAACACAAAGAAATCATCCCAGCAAGTTTATCGGATTGCGATGGCAGTCCTGGCGATCATTATTGTCCTGGCAATGATCTTGTCGATGATCAGATTTTAGGAGCCAATGTGGCTGAAACTGAAGATCTGATCGCCAGCTGGCACCATGCCAGTTACCATGAGAGCGAACCACTTTCGGCTGAAAAAAAGGGAGAATCCTACCCACAATACTTTGACCAGGTGACAGATGAACCAGGTCTGTTTGTTTTGCCAGACGCATCTGGGTTTATTCCACAAGATAATAATCTCATCAGTGTCCTAAAAACACGCCGCTCCCTGCGCCGATATGATATGAGCGTCGAAATGCAGCTCGATGAATTATCGTACTTGCTGACCTTCACGCAGGGTGTGCGCGAGATTGACGAAAAAAGAAATCTGACCAATCGCTATGTGCCCTCGGCTGGCTCGCGCCACCCCTTTGAAACCTACTTGTTAATCCAGAGGGTCGCAGGACTTAAACCGGGATTGTATCGCTATATCGCCCAGCGCCATGCACTCGAAGCTTTCGAATTGAGCGATGAAGGCATTGAGAAAGTTTATGACAGTGTCTATAAGCAAAAGCAGGTCATCACCTCAGCGGTCACCTTTTTCTGGGTCGCTGAGGTCTACAGGACCAGCTGGCGCTATAGCACGCGTGCCTATCGCTATATCAATATGGATGCCGGGCACATCTGTCAGAACTTATACCTATGCGCAGAATCGATCGACTATGGAGTTTGTGCCATTGGTTCTTTTGACGACCATTTGGCAAACAACCTTTTCGGGCTCGACGAAGTCGAACGTTTCCTGGTTTACGGCGCTTCCGTCGGCAAACGGCTCCCACAGGTTTAATTGGGCGCTCACACGACACCTGTCTTCGTCGTTCTGATCTCTGCCAATTCCGAGTGGCAGGCAGTTCTAGATATTCTCGTGCCAGTCCAGGTTCTTTCATCTCCGCTTGGAGATTGGTTCATCACTAAAATAGGACAACACAAGGTAGTCTTCTTTCACTCCGGCTGGGGGAAAACCCGCAGTGCTGCTGCAACGCAATATACCATCAACCACTGGCAGCCAGATTTGGTGATCAATCTGGGAACCTGTGGCGGTTTGGAAGGACATGCAGTTTTGGGGGAAACGCTTCTGGTAACCAGGACGGTCATGTACGATGTTTATGAACGCATGGGTGATAGCAATCGGGCGATCGACTATTACCGTTCTGAATTAGATACGACCTGGATTGGGAATGATTTACCGCCAGCAACCCGCCGGGCTGCCATCGCCTCCGCTGACCAGGATATCGATTTCCAGAACTTTTCAATTTTAACGGAGGATTTCGGCGTACCAGCGGCCGATTGGGAATCAGCTGCAATTGCCTGGACTTTGAAGGTAAACCAAGTTCCCGGCTTGATCTTGCGAAGTGTCAGTGATGTCATAAGCCCAACCGGTTCAGAAACTGATGGTAACCATGCCCTCTGGCGCTCACGTGTTAAGGTGGTGATGGAAAAATCGCTGCAGAATCTTGCTTTTTACCTGGATAAATTTACAAA
>DHUW01000065.1 GCA_002409365.1 Anaerolineaceae bacterium UBA5224
TAATCGAGGTTGCGCAGCACTTCAAGTTCTTCAAAACCCATGATCACATCAGCTTTGCGCTTCTCTACGATGGGTGAATAGACCTTCTCGCCATAACGCACATGGGTGAGCACCGGACCTTCCCGCTGGGACATGCCATGCACTTCGCTCATTTTGACGTCGTAACCGGCTTCGATCAGCCCGTTGGTGAGCAGTTTACTGGCTAAAATCGTACCCTGACCACCCACACCAGTCAACAGAATGTTTTTTGTGCTCATCTATGCCTCCACTTTCTGAATCGCGCCCGTCGGGCAAACCTGGGCACAGACACTGCAGCCAACACATTTGTCAGGGTCAATGGATGATTTTTTCTTCTCAAACTGGAAGACGACTGCCGGGCAGCCGGTGCGGGTGCACTTGCGGCAGCCAATGCAGACCGCCTCATCCACAAAATATTTTACGGTAAAAGCACCCTGAAACTCTTCGAGATCCCACGGCGCCTGCTTTTTGAGCGCGCAAGGCCAACGTGTGATGATGACCGTCTGCTCGTCCATACCCAACGCCCAGTCGAGGGCATCATTAACCTCTGCCAGCTGGTTGGGGGTGATGGTGCGCACGTTTTTGATGCCCATGGCACGCGCAAGTGTTTCGATATTGACCGCTTCGGTCACTTCGCGGGCAATGGTGTACCCGGAACCGGGGTTTTCCTGCTGCCCGGTCATGGCGGTGATGCGATTGTCAAGTACGACGGTGATCAGGTTGCTGCGATTGTATGCAGCATCGAGCAAGGAGTTGATACCAGTATGGAAGAAGGTGGAGTCGCCGATCACGGATATTACGCGGGGTTTTTCGCCTTCTATGGTGTTAAAAATTTGCTGTGCGCCGTGCCCCAGGCTGATGCTGGCACCCATGCAAACCGTGGATTCCATGGCGTTGTAAGGCGCTCCAGAAGCGAGCGTATAGCAGCCAATGTCACCGGAGACCATGACCTTCCGGCGTTTGCCCAGTTCATAGAAAAAGCCGCGGTGCGGACAGCCAGCGCATAATGTGGGCGGGCGCGGCACCAAAACCGACTGCAGTTCCTCATCCTGCGGGTATTCCTGACTGTAAACAACACTGCGAATGACCTCGGGGGTCATTTCACCATTTGATGGGAAGAGGTTTTTACCATCGCAAGCGATCCCGAGCGCACGCACATACTGCTCGAGGTAGGGGTCGTTTTCTTCGAGGATGTAGATGTGGTCAACTTTTTCAGCAAAATCCTTGATCATCTGGTCAGGCAGCGGATTAGTGAAGCCCAGTTTGAGGTAGGAAGCATTATCGCCAAAGACCTCACGGGCGTAGAGGTAACAATCGCCGGAGCAAATAATGCCAATTTTGGTATCGCCAAATTCAGCGCGGTTCCACTGGCAGTTGTTGCTATATTCCTTGAGCAGAGCCAGGTTTTGCTGGACCTTGACCTTCATCGGGCGGGCGTTGGCGGGCACTGCCACGTATTTTTTGATGTTTTTGACGTAGGGTTTGATGCCAACATCAGCCCTTTCACCCAGCTCCACCAAACTCTTCGAGTGGCAAACCCTGGTGGTCAAGCGCAGCAGCACAGGAATGTCGTGCTTTTCGCTGATCTCGTAGGCTTCGATAAGCATGTCCCTGCATTCCTGGCTGTCGGATGGTTCGAACATGGGCACCATAGCGGCTTTGGCGTAGTTGCGGTTATCCTGCTCGTTCTGCGAAGAGAACTGGCCCGGTTCGTCGGCAGTGATCACCACCGCGCCGGCATTCACGCCAATATAGGCGAAGGTGAAGAAGGGATCCGCCGCCACATTGAGCCCAACATGCTTCATGGCTGCCAGAGACCGCGCCCCAGCAATGGATGCGCCGATCACCGATTCGAGAGCGGTTTTCTCATTGGTAGCCCACTCGGAGTGGATTTCTGGATAGGTGGAGATGTTTTCAAGGATTTCCGTGCTGGGTGTGCCGGGGTATCCGGCGGCGAAACGAACGCCAGCCTCCCAGGCACCTCGGGCGATGGCTTCATCGCCTGTGATGAGTTGTTTCAAAGCTTCCTCCTTTTCCGTCGTAAATATGGGTGAGTGACGGTAGAGCTTGCCCTTTGAGTATAAACGAGAAAAGGCGATGTGATGGGTGTTTTTGAGCGCTTTTTTCTTTTGTAGGGGACGGCTGCCATGCCATTCCAAATCATTCATACGGGGAACCATGGCTGTTCCCCTCTACAAAAGACCGGTTTTATTTTCCCTTGACCTGAATTTGAATAAGGGTTAGAATATTCGTCCGAATAAACGTCCTCGTAGCTTAATGGATAGAGCACCTGCTTGCGGAGCAGACGGTTGCGCGTTCGACTCGCGCCGAGGACATTTTTTCTTTTAACCCATCCAACTCGACTTCTCTTCTACATCAATTCAGTTTGATGTTTTACCCCTCACTTTGTTTGCGATATAATCCGAAAAGTTATGGAAGAAAAAACACCGAAAGATAACACTGACAACCAGGTTGCTGGCAAAGACGCATTCCCGACCCAAGGCAACAAATCGGTCAAACCAAAAAAATCCCGCAGGGGTTGGCTGATCGCGCTAGGCATTCTGGTAGCAATGGTCGTGATTTTATTCGCGCTTTACCAGGTTCCGGCAATCCATGACCGGGCCTACTATTATGTTAACAACCTGCGCTCGCGGGTCTTTTACTTCCTCAAGCCGCCAGCCAAATCTGATTTTGAAATTTCTTCTGAAGTTTCCATGAACGCAGATGTGGCTGCAACGCTGACCGCCTTCGCTCCAACGGCAACTCCCACCGCGACCCCTGAACCAACCAACGCTCAGACCGCGACTCTGGCCGCCAGCCCTACCCTGACACCTGAACCAACCGCTATTCCAGCGGCAGTCCAGTTGGAGGGCTTAGTCCAGGAATACCAACGTTTAAATAGCTGCGGTCCAACCAACCTTGCCATAGCGCTGCGTTATTGGGGCTGGGTGGGTGACGAAATTGATATCGAAAAAGTGGTCAAGCCCCGCCTGGAAGATCTGAACGTGACTCCCCAGGAAATGCTCGATTATATTCAAAATCACACCGAACAGGATGCCGTTCTACGCCTGGGCGGTACGATCGATCTGCTCAAACGCCTGGTTGCCGCCGGCTATCCGGTGATGGTCGAACGCGGTTATGTGAACCGCGACGACGAATGGAACGGCTGGATGGGGCATTATGGGGTTGTCGACGGTTACGATGACGCCCAACAGGCTGTGCACATTCCCGATACGGTCAACGGCAACATCTGGGTGACATACGATGCCCTGCAAAAAGGCTGGGACGAATTTTCGGGAACTTACCTGGTCATTTTCCCGCCAGCAGAGCGCGAAATTGTGCTTGCTTTGCTGGGTGCAGATGCTGATGCGGAATACAACCTCAACACCACCCTCGAAAAATTCCGTGGGCGTTCAGAAACCGCCGAGCTTTCTGAACAATATTTTGCCTACTACAGCCTGGGCGAGTTATTGGTTATGAAGAAGGATTATGTGGCAGCCGCCAAAGCATTTGACGAAGCTTTCGCTGTCTATAACTGGCTGCCGGTAGATCACCGCCCCTGGCGCATGCTCTGGTACCAGGTTGGTCCTTATGAAGCCTACTTTTACACCGGACGTTATAAAAACGTCATCAGCCTGACCTTTAAAACCATCACTGATGCCAGCAAGCCGGCTCTCCCCGAGACTTTTCTCTGGAGCGGGCGGGCAAACGTGGCGCTAGGCAATACCGACGCCGCCATTTGGGATTTCAAGCGCGCCCTCGAATGGCATCCTGGTTGGGAACCTGCATTGGCAGAGTTGAAGGCGCTGGGCGTAGACCCCGAGTCATAAATTAAAGAGAGTACTATGTCAAAATCGACTGAAGAATTGAAGAAAAAAGTTCGCCATGCTTCACCCTGGCGGAAACCCTGGCCTTACCTGGTCATCATTGTTGTTTTGGCGCTGGTTGCTGTGGCTGCTTTGCAGATCCCGGCAATTAATGTGCAAGCACGCAACCTTTATTCGCGGATCTACTACCGCCTGAATCCACCAACTGAAAACACCTTCGGTCCCTCCCAACAAGGCACGATCAGTGCGGATGTGCTGGCAACCCTGACTGCGATGGCTCCCACCGCAACTCCCGAGCCAACAGCAACCGACAGCCAGCCTACATCTGAAGCGACTGAAATGCCTACCAGCACCCCGATCCCTATTCCGGCGAGCTTCGCCCTGGAAGGCATGGGGCTGGAATACCAGACCATGAATAACTGCGGACCAGCAAACCTTTCAATGGACGTCACCTATTGGGGTTGGTCCACTAATCAGCACATCACAGAAGATGCGTTGAAGACCCACAAAGACGACCGCAATGTCATGCTGGGAGAAATGCTCAACTTTGTGGAAGCCAACACAGGGCTTAAAGGTCAACTGCGTTATGGCGGTGACATGGAAATGGTCAAGCGTTTGCTTTCAGCCGGTTTTCCGGTCTTACTGGAGCGTGGGCATACTGACGAAGAGGATGGCTGGATGGGGCATTACAGCATCGTGACCGCTTATGATGACAGCACACAGACCGTCCAGATACCAGATACTTTGCTGGGCATGATGAGCATGACCTATGCCGATCTTGAGCGCGATTGGTGGCATTTCGA
>DHUW01000050.1:0-10516 GCA_002409365.1 Anaerolineaceae bacterium UBA5224
TCGAGTCCTCTAGCGCCCACTTTTTATTTAAAAAAAAGGATAGTTCTGAGGTTCGCCCTTACAGGGGGCTGCGCACAGTTCTCAAGTCCCCATTTGTACTAAAAAGCACCCACCTCCTTGATCCTCTCCCATGGATGGAGTGGTAAGTTCAGGTGCCCTGGCTAAATTCGTTTGACCGCCATCAAGGTAATATCATCAAATTGTTCAATGTCTCCAGCGAACTGACTTGCCTGTGTGACAAGCAGACTTAACAACTCCGGGCAGCTGCCAGGGTATTCACGAACCAATTCCAACAGGCGCTGCTTTCCGAAAGTCACATTATTAATATTCATGGTGTCAGTGATCCCGTCGGTATAAGCCAATAACAGGTCCCCTTCTTCTATCAAGATCTCTCCAACAGTGAAATCAACGTCTTTGAAGATCCCTATCGCTGGGCTGATTGACGGAAGCTCAGTGACAATTCCGTCTTTTCGTCTTAAAAGAGGTAGTTCATTTCCACAATTGACATAGGATAATTTTCCAGTTTTGAGATCGACCAGCCCTATGAACAAGGTGGTAAATTTTGCATCTTCATGTGTTTCCATGACATAGTTATTGGCACACGAGACAATTTGCTTCAATCTATTGGCTGCAAAATCAGCGAGTTCACCAAGACCAGGCATAATGTATTTCGATATTGCAGCTGCTCTAATGAGGCTGCGGTACAAGGTCATAAAAAGTGCTGCTCCGATTCCCTTTCCGCACACGTCGCCTACGGTGAACACCAACTGGTCTTTGGGAAGCATAAAGGCATCATAAAAATCCCCCGCGACCTCCCGTGCCGCCTTGAAATATGCCGCTATTTCCCACCCGGCAAGGGTAGGTAATTGAGTTGGAAGAAAGCTTAATTGTATTTCCCGGGCGATTTCAAATTCACGTTCAAGACTTTTCAAATAGAGGGTCTGCAAATCATGCAAGTTTTTCTTCTCAAGGCTTGACGAGACGCGTGCATGCAGAATGGTGGGTTCAAATGGCTTTGGCAGGTAGTCTTCAGCCCCCATCTGAATACCCTTGACAACGTTCCTCAGGTCATTATTTGCCGAGATGATCACCACCGGAATATCCCGGGTTGAAGTATCCGCTTTAAGTTTGCTGAGCACGGAAAAGCCATCCATAACGGGCATCATGATATCCAGCAGCACCAGATCAGGTTCCGTCAGTTTCACTTGCTCCAACGCCTCCTGTCCATTCGTGGCTTTAAAGATCTCATAATCTGAGCCTTCGAGTTCCTGTTCGAGGTAATCCAAATTAAAAGGTTCGTCGTCGACAATCAGGATTTTGGAGGGTTTCATCGATTCACCCCAGATATTCTCGCAGCTTTTTCAACAAAAGATCTTCGTCGATCGGTTTTGTGAGGTAATCATTACACCCAGCTGCAATCGCTTTTTCACGATCGCTAACCATGGCGTTGGATGATAACCCAATGATCGGCAGTGAACTAAAACGCAATCGGATCTGACGGGCTGCCTCACAACCGTCCATCATGGGCAGGGCGATATCCATTAATATCAGGTCTGGCATGTTTTTCTCCGTGACCAATACGCTCTCAGCCCCATTCCTTGCTACAAGCAGTTGGTAATCGTCCTCCAGAAGTTGGGTTAACAGATCGATGTTTAATTCCGTATCGTCCACGATCAAAATAGTTTTCACGTTACCTCCCCTGGTTTTTGTGATTTATGCCGGTTGAATGCCTGTCTCTGTCTCCGCCTGTTGGACCATAACGGGTTTGTAACTCATCGGTACGATCAGACTGAACGTTGACCCTTTTCCTAATTCAGAAACCACACTGATATCTCCACCAAGTAATCTTGCCAGATTACGGCTGATGCTCAAACCCAGCCCGGTTCCGCCATATTGTCGGGTGGTGCTGTTATCCGCCTGTTGGAACTCTCTAAATATTCGCTGCATGGCTTCAGGGCTTATTCCAATGCCGGAATCCTGCACGTCAATGCGCAGTTTGTCTTCCTCTTCCCTGCTGACTGATAAGAGAATATACCCCTCATGTGTGAACTTTGCCGCGTTGCTCAACAGGTTGAGCACAATTTGACGGATCTTGTCCTGATCTGAGTAAATACGGTCGAGATTCTCTTCCACCTGTTTTTTTAGTCTCACGTTAGGTTTGACCATGGGAGTAGTTGTGTTAATGCACAGGTCAATCAGGGGAGCAATTTTGAAACTGGATGCCAAAACATCCATCCGTCCGGCCTCGATTTTGGCGATATCCAGGGTGGTGTTGATCAGCGCAAGTAAATTTTCTGAACTGATGAGTACCTTTTCCAGGTTTTCGATTTGCTTTTCAGGCAGTAAACCTGCTGATTTACGTTGTACGATCCGTGTGAATCCAATAATAGCATTGAGCGGTGTTCGCAGCTCGTGGCTCATATTTGCCAAAAATGCACTTTTGGCTTTGTTGGCTTTTTCTGCCTCAGCCCGGGCAAGCCTGGCTTCACTATAAAGCTGCGCATTGTGCATCACGGTGCCTACATTGGCGGCAATTGTACTCAAAAGGTGTGCATCAGCCTCAGTAAACAAACCTTCGCGCGTGGTGCTTTGCACGCTGATCACTCCCATCGGTTTCCCACTGACAATGATTGGTACACCCAGGTAAGAACGGGACTGAATGCCTATCGTTTTCGCTCCGATTTCCAACGCTTTTTGATCCAGATCTTTGTTGATCAGCAAAAATTGACCAGTTTCGATGATTTTACTGGTCAAGCCTTCGCCCAATTTAATGGGGGGTTTTGTTTCACCGTACATGTAAGGAAAATTAATCAACCCGGCAGATTCGTCGATGATAGCGACATAGCCGATATCTGGATTGAAAATTGAGACCATCTGCTCCCCTACCAGTTGGATCAAACCATCCAGGTCGAGTTCCTTTGCGAGCGCATAACTGACGGCATTCAGGGCTGCCAGCTCGGTAGCTCGCTGTTCAGTTTCGCTGAGCAACCGTTCAGTTTCATCAAAAAGACGGGCACTTTCCAAAGCCAGACTCATGCTGTTCGCTAATGTGGTGAGAAGCCGCAGGTCATTGTCAGTGAAAGCGTCGTGATATTCCACATTTTGCAGGCTGACATATCCTGTTACCGTGGAACCGGAGATCAATGGAACGAACATGACCGACATTGGTACTTCTGTTCCTTTGAGAGGAACACTACTGGTTTCCTTCATTTTGTCATCGGTAACATGGTTATCGAAATAAGGTCTCCCAGTATCAACCAGGTGCCGCCGAATTTTATCGTACGGTCTGTCGGGCAGGTTTTCGATATACTTCCCTTTCTCGTAGGCATACCAGAGTTTTTCAGTTTCAGTTTCAGGGTCGAATGAACCCAGGATCACGCACTGGGCATTAAATTTCTGACGTACGTTTTCACCGACCAGTCTGTAGATACCATCGATATCCAAATGATGAGAAAGACCTTCCTGCACACTGTTGATGATAGTTAGTTCTGTTGCGCGCTGCTCGGTTTCTTTGAGCAACCGTTGAGTTTCATCAAACAACCGTGCGTTCTCGATGGCTGAGCTGATTGAGGACGAAACTGTCTGTAAAAATAGCTTGTGTCCTTCATTAAAAGCCCGTGGCTGGTAGGAAGCCAGGAAAACGACTCCAATTGGGCGGTCATTGGTGATGATCGGCACTCCCAGCCAGGACTGCGAAATTGTGCCAGAACCTTGTTCCACTACTTCGGGAGGGAAGTAAGCACCGCTCGCGATTTCCTCTTCCAGAGTGTTCAGCAGTAATGGCTTGCCGGTAGTGATGACCCTGGATGTCAATCCCACACCTAAAGGAAAAGGCTCCACATTTTCAAGCAACCCTCCTTCATTCTTGTCAAATTCATAGAAACTTGTGATCAGATTTTGCTTTTCATCAAGCAGCAGGATCGCAGTAGCATCAGTTTCAAAAATTGCCTGCAGGTTTTCACCAGCCAGCCGGGTCACTTTTTTTAAATCCAGACTTTTTCCGATCGCCTCAGACAGCTTGTAAAGAATTGCTTGTTCGTTTGCTCGTTGTCGTTCGGATTCAGCAGCTTTGAAACGCGAAAGTCCGGTAGCAATATGCTGCGCAATGAACGCCAGTATCTCATCGTCTTTTTCAGTATAGTGAATGCTCTTGTCATAGCTTTGGATGTAGATCGCGCCGATCACCTTGCCATTGTTGATAAGCGGAGCGCCAATACCATCCTCGTTTGGGGTACCTTTAAGGACATATTCCCCTTTGGCTTGCACAGCCAGAAACTCTTCCTGACCATGTTTGATCGTTTTGCCTGTGCGGATGATGTAGCTGGTCAGGTTGCACTCATTACCCATTGGGCGTGTAGGAAAGGTATCATCAGATAAGTCAACATAGTATGGGTAACTTAACAGATCTGTTGTCTCGTCATAAAGGGCAATGAAAAAATTTTCTGCATACATTAACGTGCCCGTTATGGCATGGATGCGTTGATAGAATTCATCAATGTTGTGGGAACTGTTGGTTGCCTCGGCAATTTCATAGAGCGCAGTTTCAATCTTATTGCTCTGCAGGAGTTCGCTGGTTCTTTCCTTTACCTGCTGCTCCAAGATACGATTTTGTTCTTCCAGTTGGCTTTGAGCCTGTACTAATTTTGAGTGCTCTTCCCGTTCGCTGATGATCACAAGCTCCTGGAAACGGAAAAAAAGCAGCAGGAGTGTTTCTGCAATCACGAAAATCATTAAAACCGTGGCCAATGCCACCCAGGTCGAAAGATTTCCTGAACCCAGTGGGTTGACCTTGGGAACCAGGATTCCTTGAACGGTCAGGAAAGAGATGGTCGAAAGAAGCAGTAACGTAAGGACAGTAATAATGAAACTGGCGCGCTTACCAACCAATAAGAGAGCCATAATTGAAATCAACAGAAGATAAAGCGGACCTATTGCCCGGATCCCCGTTTGAGTCACATTGATAAGCGCTGCCGCATACCCGATTCCCAAAAGAACCCAGACCCGTACCCAGTAATTCAACTTCCTGAAAATCGTGAGAATGACCAGAATTAACCATACAGCAGCAAAGGCATATTTTATGCGATTGCTTCCTGGGGTGTCTGCTTCACTGAGAAGAATTGCTACAACGGCAGGGGTCGAGGCAATCACCATGACAGTCAATAAAGTATTCAATATCCTGGTGCGCCAATCCTTCAGCACACCCTGGACAGCGTGATACTTAATCTTGTCCATAGTTAGGTCCTGTAAAGGGTCTAGAGAGGAGGAATGAATTAATTATACGGCAAATGTAAAATGTTTTTATATGTACTATTAACGGCACACTGATTATGTTTGTCCTACAAAATAACCCGCCTCAGTCAGGCCGAGGTTGAAAATACATTATGAATTTTCGAGTTTTTGGGTATATCTGAGTCAGATGCCGCAATCCGATCTACAAAATATTGACATTCTCACCAGATTTGAAATTAAAACCCAACCAGCAAAAAGATGCCACAAGTAATAGAATCTTTCTCTCCCATGATTAGAAAAAACTGGCATAATTAAGACATGCTACCTGATTATCGCGTACGGCAGCGCGAGTATTTGCTTGAAATTTCGCGTGCGCTGACTGAAGAACTGGACCTCAATACCCTGTTGGGGCGTATTTTGCAGATCTCAATTGAGATGCTTAGCGGTCATGCCGGTTTCATTGCCCTGACCGAAAAAAACCAGGGCTGGAGCCTGGCAGTTTCCAAAGGGATACCGGATGCATTGTCCGAATATTTGGAGAACTGGCTAAGGAACCTGCCGGAAGACCTGACCGAAGACACCCAATACATCCCGGAAGTCAACAAAATGCTTAGTGATATCAGTATGGGTATGATCACTGGTGTGGGCTTGCCGCTCCTGGTACAACATAAACCCATTGGTCAGATTTTCGTGTTTCGCAATTACCGAGGGGTTTTTACTGCCAATGATCATATCATCCTCAACAATTTTGCCAACCAGGCAGCCATCGCCGTGCGTAACGCCCGACTTTATAACCAGGTGCGTGACCAGAACCTGCGCATCACTGCCTTATTGGCCTCTGTGGCAGATGGCATTTTGATTTTGAGCCCTGACCTGTATATTCAAAGTGCGAATAAAGCCTTCACCAGGTTGCTCAACAGTGGGTCAGATTCGCTGGTTGGTGAAAAGTACGGGGACGTAGTGCAATGGAAGGAAGAGCCCATTGGACTCAAGATCAAAGACTTGACCCAATCGGGTTGGCAGGGTTATGAACCTGGCGAGATGTTCCTGGAAGGTGACATGATTCGCAGGGGTCGGCTGGAACCGATCCCGGTTGCCATCACTTATGCACCGCTTTTTTCCAAGTCAGGGCATTTGCTGAACGTGATCGCCTCTGTGAGGGATATCACACGCTATCGTGAAGCTGAAGAATTGAAAACAGATTTTATTTCCTCAATCAGCCACGAACTGCGCACTCCACTTTCGCTGATCAAAGGTTATGCCAGCACCCTGAGACGCCAGGATGTTAAATGGGATGCGGAGATGGTGCAGGAAAGCCTGAAAGTGATCGAAGATGAAGCTGACCACCTTTCTGCCATGGTCGATGACCTGCTGGATGCAACCAAATTGCAGTCCGGGGATGTAGTCCTGAAGAAATCTCAGGTGGATATACCAGCGCTAATAGAGGCACAGGTCAAACGCTTCGCGCCCCAGGCTGGCAAGAATCAGTTCAGAGTCGAGATGGTTGAGGGTTTTCCGCTGATTTGGGCTGATGAGGACCGGATCCAGCAATTACTCACCAACCTGATCGCCAATGCATTGAAGTACAGCGAGTATGGTGAGATTGTGATCAAAGGGCAGAATTTGGGTGATGAGATCATGGTATGTGTCAGCGATCATGGCAAAGGCTTTGACCCCAAGGATATCCCCTTTGTTTTTGACCGTTTCTATCGCTCTGATCGGGCTGCGAAATCTACCAAGGGTACAGGCTTGGGTCTTTACCTTTGTAAATCGATCGTCCTGGCTCACAATGGGCGCATTTGGATTGATGAGGACTATAAAGAAGGCGCCAGGGTTTGTTTTACTCTGCCAGTGAGTTGTTCATCGTGACTGGTTCTATAAACAATAATTCGAAAGATAGATGGACTGTTTTAGCCGGCTGGGACACCCTGGCCTTGGAGATAACTGGCTCTACCAACGATGACGCCAGGGAAATGGCAGAGCAGCGAGCAGGGGAATTTGTGGTCTGGGCGAAGCATCAGACCGCCGGACGAGGTCGGGAAGACCGTCACTGGCTGGGAACTGAAGGCTGTTCACTTACATTCTCTGTTCTAATACGTCCGACCGAAAAAGAAAAAGAATTCATCAACCGTTTCACAGCACTGGGTGCATTAGCCTTGACCGATTTACTGAAAAATGAATTTAAAATTGAAGCTGAAATCAAATGGCCGAATGATGTCTTGATCAGTGGAAAAAAAGTGAGCGGTATTTTATCCGAAATCACCTGGCATGGGTCTGAATTTGATTCTCTCATCCTTGGGATGGGAATTAACCTTAAGGATGAAGCTTTTGCCCAGGGGGTGGAGTTGCGTCATCCGGCAACCAGTTTGGAAGCTGAAGGATTAAAAATCGTGTCAACTCGAGACTATCTCGAAAAACTGCTCACCTCTATAAGGCAGCGCCGGCAAAACCTGGGTACTGCTCAATTTATTGAAGATTGGAACCAAAAGCTGGCTTACAGAGGGAAGTTTATGCCCATTAAACAATATCAGGGCAAAACGGAAATGCTTTGCCCTGTTTCAATCAACGCTGATGGTTCGCTTCTCACTCGCGATCAGGCAGGTGATTGGCGCATTGTTCAGTCAGCTGAGTTTTCTTCGCCCTCTTCATCTTCAGGAGTATCTTCCTCCTCCTGAATTTCGGGTTTATCTTCCAGCACCTCGTCAGACCTGGTTAATTCCATTTCTTCTGCAAGAGCCTGTTCACGAGCTTTGACAGCGGTTTCAACTTCTTCAGTCGAAATCCTTACCATGGCAGCCAGTCCATCACCTTCATCGATGTCCATGATGCGGACACCCTGCGTGGCGCGACCCTGCACTGAAATATCTGTCACCCTTGTTCGCAGGACAATACCAGCCTTGGTGATCGTCGTGATATCTTCACCTTCCAGTACGACCATTGCCTGGGCAATATCTCCAATTTCAGGTCGGGCTTCCTGGCTGATCGTTGTAACTCCCAAAGTGCCGCGGGACTTGGCTAAATATTCATCCAGTGGGGTGCGTTTGCCCTGACCTTTGTCGGTGATGACAAGCAAGTATCCCTTTTCTTCAACCACATCCATCGAGACCACACGGTCCTCTCCACGCAGGCGAATTCCAGTGACACCCATGGTCGTACGACCAGTCGGGCGCACTTCGGACTCGCTGAAACGTAAAGCCTTACCCTCGTGAGTGACCATGATGATATCGTTTTTTCCACTGGTCATGCGCACCCAGCCTAACTCGTCGCCTTCATCCAGTCGGATCGCAATCAAACCAGAAGGACGCACATTTTCAAAATCGGATAACGGAATTCTCTTTATCCGTCCAAGACGGGTTGCCATAACGCAATACTTTGCCTGATTGAAGTTTTCAACCGGCAAGACTGCAGTTACGGTTTCTTCTGGTTCCAAATTGATGATGTTTACCAGCGGAATGCCACGTCCCTGGCGGCTCTCTTCGGGCAGTTCATAGGTGCGTTCAGAGTAGACTTTGCCTTTGTCAGTGAAGAAAAGGATCGTATCCAGCGTGCCGGCTCGTACGAGGAAATTTACTTCGTCTTCGCCGCGCATACTTTGACCGATCACACCGCGACCGCCCCTTCCCTGGCGCCGGTAAGCGCTGTCCGAGACGCGTTTAATATAGCCGCGGTTGGTGATCGAGATGAAAACAGGTTCATCCTGGATCAACGATTCGTCTGAAAGGTCCATCTCAGCATCCGGTGCGATGCGTGTGCGGCGTGGATCACCATACTTTTCTGCAACCTCGTTGAGGTCAGTGCGAATGATTTCAAGGATCTTGTAAGGATTGGCCAAAAGATCCTCCAATTCCTTGATCAATTCCATCAACTGTTTGTATTCATCCTCAATCTTCTGGCGTTCCAACGCAGCCAGGCGACGAAGCTGCATATCGAGGATAGCTTGCGCCTGAACGTCAGTCAGGTTAAAACGCTCTATCAGGCGGGTCTTGGCAACGTCTGCATCGTCAGATTCACGGATGGTCTTGATGACTGCATCCAGGTTGGCAATTGCAATCAGCAAACCGTCCAAAATATGGGCACGCTTTTTGGCTTTGTCCAAATCAAACAGAGTGCGGCGGGTGATGACCACCTGGCGGTGTTCCAGGTAGAGCTGCAGGGCACGTTTCAGCGTGAGCACACGTGGTTCCTGGTTCACCAGCGCCAATAGTTGCACAGCAAAAGTGGACTGCAAAGGTGTGTATTTGTAAAGTTGGTTTAATACTCTCTTCGGTTGAGCCCCTCGCTTCAGCTCGATCACAATACGCATGCCTTCGCGGTCCGATTCGTCACGCATGTCTGAGATTGAGTCAATCTTGCCTTCACGGTGGAGTTCAGCAATACGCTCGATCAGGCTGGTTTTGTTCAGCTGGTAAGGGATTTCATTAATAATAATGGCATAACGACCCTCACGAATTTCGTCGATGGTTGCTTTACCGCGCATCACCAGGTGCCCGCGACCCGTGCTGTAAGCCTGACGGATTCCTTCGCGCCCAACAATGATGCCACCGGTGGGGAAGTCGGGCCCTTGGATGTGTTCCATCAGCTCCTCGACGCTGACTTCTTCCATATCGTCATAGCGGTCAATCAACATATTGAGGGCATTGACCAGTTCGCGCAGATTATGCGGAGGTATGTTGGTTGCCATGCCCACAGCAATACCGTTGGAGCCGTTCATCAGCAAGGTCGGAACACGGGCTGGCATAACTTCAGGCTCTTTCAAACTGCCATCAAAGTTGTCGATAAAATCGACTGTATCTTTATCAAGATCTGCCACGAGCTCGTCAGAGATCTTCGCCAGGCGCGCTTCGGTGTAACGCATAGCGGCAGGTGAGTCGCCGTCTACAGAACCAAAGTTACCCTGACCCTGGACCAGCATGTAGCGCATCGAGAAGTCTTGCGCCATACGAGCCATAGAATCGTAAACAGCAGTGTCGCCATGAGGATGGTATTTACCCAAAACCTCACCGACAATACGGGCGGATTTCTTGAAAGGTGTATTCGAGCGGATGCCCATGTCATTCATGGCATAGAGAATGCGGCGGTGCACAGGTTTGAGACCGTCGCGAACATCCGGCAGGGCGCGAGCAACGATCACGCTCATGGCGTAATCGAGGTATGCTGTGCGCATCTGATTGTCGATACCTACGGTCTGTAATCCGGCTTCGGGAAGCTCAACCTGGGATTTTTCAGTATTTTCTGGTACTTCTGGTAATTCGATTTCTTCAGTCATAGATTCTTTCAGCCAAAAAAA
>DHUW01000050.1:10752-25852 GCA_002409365.1 Anaerolineaceae bacterium UBA5224
CGTCTGGGACAAAAATAACGGGAAAATTCAAGAATAATTGTTAACAGCAAGTTAGGTTCAGGTTTTTACTATAATTTCTTATAAATCAAGCAAGATAATACAACAAAAAAGCCCGGTTGAAGAAACCGGGCTAAGTGAAATCATGGTCAAATTAATAGCAGCCAGGTAGCCGATTGAAGGTGAGGAAGCACCACCAGGATGCCGGCATAAACACAAGCACCAAGCCAATAATGATCAGGATGATCAAGAGGATCACCAAAAAATTCAAATACCAAGGTTTGCGAGGTTTTGGTGCTGGGGTAGGTTCTGGTGCCAATTCGCGTTGGGGAACAGGCGCTTGCACAGCCTGGTAAACAGGCTCACGCCTGGGCTGGACTGGTTCAGGTGTAGGTGTGGGGGCGGCGTATACAGGGGTCCTGGCGGCTGCCGTCTCTGCATCTGCCCATTCGAAACTCATCACGGTGCTTTCTGCCAGAGTGACAAGATCGCCATTGGTCAGGCGTTTTGGGGCACTCAGGCGGACACCATTGAGAAAAGTACCGTTTGTGGAGCCAAGATCCTCAATATATACCCCATCTTCCTTGACAATAAAACGGGCATGTCGTCGGGAGATTTCCGCGTCAGGAACAGGGATGTCATTAGCAAGATCGCGACCAATGCTTACTTCCGCTTTATCAAGGTAATAGCTGGATCCGGGAATGGGACCAGAACGCATAACAATTTGAGGTTTAGTTTCAGCCATGGTAACTCCTCGTTTCTAATCACTTGTAGTTTCAATAAGTGTACTGATTTTTACTCGTTATGTCAATTTTACCGCAGGCAACCAACAACGCTGCTTGTCTGTTCTTACTTTTCATGAACGTCTTCATCCGGACTTAGGCGAGAAGTCTTTATCGGAAGGTTTGGCAGGCTCCTGTCTTCCGAGGTAAATCGCAGCCAGAAATCCAAATAAGGTCGGCAGCCAGAATGAAAGCAACCGATAGCCTAAAATGGAGATCACAGCGACATCTGAAGGTGCTTTAAGACTAACGAATAAAACGGCCATAGATGTTTCAATCAATCCTATCCCGCCTGGAAGGATGAACGCGATCTTCCCTAACATCAGGGGCAAGCTGTATCCGGCAAAAAGCACCCCTAAACTGAGTCGGTATCCGGCCGCCAGGAAGACCAGGTAGAGTGTCAACATGTCAAAACCGACATTGGCGAATGCACCCAGAGTTGGCTTGACCCACCGACCCTTGTCGAGCGACTTCCAGGCATCCATGATACGGTCAACTGAAGCTATGGTCTCTTCAGGCTGGTACTCTTGGTGACGTATTTTCGCCCACTTTGCCCCTAACCAGACTGCCGGCTTCTTGACTATTCCTGGACGTTTTACTGCCATCACGGTGATCAAAACTAAGGCTGACAATAAAACCAGAACCAATCCATAATAGAATATTTGCGATTTTTTCAGGTCGTGCACGATGAACAAGTAGACCATACCGATGATCGATACCGCCGTCAGAGCGGCATCATTAAGCAAGGCAGGCAATATGCTGACGACTGCGGCACTGTCCGAATTGGTTTTATCCTTGCTCATCCAGCCATATGTTGCAGCAATGCCGCCTATCCAACCGCCGGCAACAAAACCAACGCTATAGGATGCAAGTGTGATCAGCGCTCCCCGCCAGATTGAGAAATATTGCTGCCTGGTGGCAACGATCGCCTTAAGTATGTAACCGCTTCCTGCATAACTAAGCACCTGGGCAGATATGGCTAATGCAACCAACCACCAGGTCATATTTTTAAGAACTCCCAGAGACTTTTCAATCATACTGATCTGGGGTAAGAGCAAATGTATTGCCACCCCCAGGACCAGGAAGGTAGCAATATAGAGCCACCATTTCTTTTTTGGCGAACCTGACGAGGGATTACTCTCAGACATTTTTAATCCTATGATAAAACCATCGCTTTGTGAGCTCTGCTGCCAGGAAGTAGAGCATGACGATACCCAAAATCAAGGCGACGTATTCGATTGGCAGAGGTACAAAGCCCAATAATGAGCCAACCGCGGTGTAAGGCAGGCTAACAGCGATAATTGCTACCAGGGCAGTCATGAGCAACATCGCTTTACTGGGTTTACTACGTAAAAAAGGCAGCCTGGTACGAACAGCGAAAACCACGATAGAGGCGGAAAGAATGGATTCGATAAACCAACCTGTCTGAAAGACCTGTTGGTCAGCCTTCAAAATAAACATGAGCAGGAAAAAGGTAGCATAGTCAAACAAGGAACTTAATGGACCAAAGACAAACATGAAACGCCGAATGAACTTGATATCCATCCTTTGGGAACTTTGAAGGAAGGCTTCATCCACATTGTCGTTGGCGATCGTCATTTCCGGAAGGTCAGTGAGGAAGTTGATCAACAAAACCTGCTTGGGCAGCATTGGCAGGAAAGGCAGAAACAATGACGCTCCAGCCATACTGAACATATTGCCAAAATTAGCGCTTGTTGCCATGAATATGTACTTCAGGGTGTTGGCAAAAGTCTTTCTTCCCTGCAAAATCCCTTCCCGCAATACATCGAGGTCTTGCTTTAACAAGACTAAATCGGCAGCCTCTTTGGCAACATCCACCGCGTTTGCCACCGAGATACCTACATCGGCACTGTGGATGGAAGGTGCATCATTGATCCCATCACCCATGTACCCGACCACATGTCCGCGTTTTTTGAGAGCGATTATGATGCGTTCCTTTTCGTTTGGATCTACCTCAGAAAAAATGGAGTAATTTTCAACTGCGTTTAGGAGCGCTTCCTCACTCATATTGTTCAAATCATCGCCAGTGACGAGCCGGTCATCGCCCAAACCGACAGCCTGGCTGATGTGGCGTGAAACCAATTGGTTGTCACCTGTAATGATCTTTAATCTCACACCTAATTCTTTAAGATTTTCGATTGTCTCCTGTATCCCCTTTTTTGGTGGATCCATGAAGAGTAGAAAGCCCAAAAAGGCCAGGTCGTGTTCATCTTCGATGTGGAAATCAGTCTGAGCTTTATCCATATTTCGGATAGCGACTCCCAATACACGGAAACCCTGCCGACTCCAATCATCAAACTTTTGGTTGATTCCGTCCAGATGCGGAGTATCCAACGGCTGTAGACCGCCTTCGACTTCGACCTGGTTGCATATCTTCAAGACGTTCTGCAGAGCACCTTTGGTAATCATGAGAACGGAATTGTTATTATCACGAGTGACTATCGTGAGACGCTTACGGAGAAAATCATAGGGGATCTCGTCTACTTTAGAATAGATTTCGGCTCCGAAATGCTCTTGGGAGGTAATCGCTTCGTCCAGTGGGTTGGCAATACCCGTTTGCATCGAGGCGTTCAGCCAGGCATACAGAAGCACTTTTTCGGAGGGCTGACCGTCAGCATCTATAGCAGAATCCAACTGTACCACACCTTCTGTGAGAGTACCGGTTTTATCGGTACAGAGGATGTCCATGCTGCCGAAATTTTCTATGGATTCAAGCCGCCGGACGATCACGCCTCTTTTTGCCATTTGTTGGGACCCTTTGGAGAGGTTAATGTTGATAATGGCTGGTAATAGTTGAGGAGTGAGCCCGACTGCCAGGGCGATCGAGAATAGAAGCGAATCAAAGACAGGTTTATTCAGAAGTACGTTAAAGAAGAAAATCCCTATCACTAAAATCAGCATCACTTCTGTGAGCAGAAAGCCAAGTCGCTTGATACCGCGCTCAAACTCAGTCTCAGGGGGGCGGAGGTTCAGGCGGTCTGCAATCTGACCAAACTCAGTCTGGCGGCCGGTCTGGGCAATGACAACCGTGGCAGAACCACTTCGGACGCTGGTGCCCATGAAAACCACATTATTTCGATCTTGCAGACTTGCATTTTCCGCAGTTTGTCCGGGACGTTTTTCTACAGGAAAGGTTTCACCAGTCAAAACCGCTTGGTTGACAAAGAAATCGTTCGCACTGAGCACAAGACCATCGGCTGGGATGAGACTGCCGGCCGAAAGGAGCACAATATCCCCAGGTACAATTTGGTCTGTTGGTAAGGTTATGACCCGACCATCGCGCTTGACTTTGGTAGTAAAGGTGAGCTGTTCCTCCAGTTTTTTTGCCGCATTCGAAGCGTTGTACTCCTGGAAAAAGCTCAACAGGGCACTTCCCAACACGATGATAAAAATGATCAGCGCATCGATCCAATCCTTCAGGTAGGCTGAAATAATCACTGCAGTGAGCAGGATCAGCATGATCGGGCTTTTAAATTGACCAAGAAAAAGCTTAAGTGGAGTAACCTTTTCTTTGGAATGGATCCGGTTAGGACCATATTGATTCAACAATTGCGCGGCATCTGAAGATTTGAGCCCCTGTGAAGAAGAGTTCAGATATTCGAGGACCTTTTCACCCGTTAGTGACCAGTAAGGATAAACAGGCATATGAAGCCTCCTTGTTCCAACCGTCTGACATTAAAAACGAATAAAAAAAACTATAAATGCGCGTTGATTTATTGAAAGTTATTATACCTTTTCAAAATGAGCAAAGAAGGCTTGCACGAACCAGCTTCAACTCCTCGATGGAGACCGGTTCCGTTGACGTTTCAAAAAAAACCTGCTATTATCAAATTAAATATGACCCCCGTAGAAAAACCGAATTGGCTGAGACGTTTTCTGCTCAGGCTTAAACACGAGTCGCGTTGGCTGGCGCCAGGAACAGGATATAAACGCTGGTTAGGGATATCTATCATCGGTGCCATGCTGCTCGGTTTGGGTTTGGCGGTTGTCATTCTGGACTACTATCGCTCGACCACCAGCGAATTGCTGACGCCGATCCTGGCAATCCTCTCTTTACGTTTTTTGGACAGACCGATACGATTCCTGCTTTTTGGCGGGTTGGGATTTATTATGATCCTGGTCGGGATCTGGGGTGCAAACCGTTCCTTACTGAAACCATTTGAAGCCAGCGGCAAACCTGTCTGGGATACCCTGCAAAACTACCGTCAGCGTGAGAAGGGGATTAAGGTCGTAGTGATCGGAGGTGGGCATGGGCTTTCAGCTCTGCTCCGTGGCATCAAAGCTTATACTCACAATATTACGGCAATCGTAACCGTGGCGGATAACGGTGGGTCATCCGGTGAGCTGCGCCGTGATATGGGCATATTACCACCCGGGGATATCCGGAATTGCCTCTCTGCATTGAGCAGTGACGAAGCGCTGCTCTCGCAGGTTTTTCAATATCGCTTTCATTCGGGAGTAGGTCTTGAAGGGCATTCGCTTGGTAATCTGCTGATCACTGCCATGAGCGAGATCACCGGCAGTTTTGAAGAGGCGGTCGCAGAATCTGGACGTGTACTGGCGATTTATGGTCAGGTGTTACCTTCCACCTTGAGCAATGTTAACCTGGTGGGAGAACTCCAGGACAGCCCTGATAAAGAAGCGCTGATCGTGCATGGCGAATCAGAGATCACGGAAACTCCTGGTAAGGTCAATAAGGTTTGGTTGGAACCGGAAGAAACTTTAGCCTACCCTCCGACGATCCAGGCGATTTTGAATGCAGATCTGATCCTGATCGGACCGGGAAGTCTCTACACGAGCATTTTGCCAAACCTCCTGGTTAAAGATCTGACCGAAGCCATCCAGGCGAGTAAGGCGGAAGCCTATTACATTTGCAACGTCGCAACACAACGCGGCGAAACTGATGGTTTCAACGCTTCAGACCATGTCGCCGTTATTGAACAACACGTTGAGAAGCGCATATTTAGCCTGGTTTTGTGTAATCGAAACTTTAAAGGCGAGTTGGGTCACGATACAGACTGGGTGGTGGCCGACCAGGAATTGCATGAAAAATACCACGTATACGAATGCGATCTGGTGGATGACCTGTATCCCTGGCGGCATAGCTCTAAGAAACTTGCGAAAGCGATCATGAATTTGTACGAAGAGCGAACCGGTCCTCTAAATTAACTTTTTATTTATATACTTTGATTCGAAAATGTGAGCAATTTCGGCTATAATCAACACAGGAAATAAGACAATTTCTAATCTTAACACTCGTATAGATGTAAGTTACTATTCAAAAAATTGGAGGATGTATGAAAACTCAAGTTGGTATTAACGGTTTCGGCCGAATTGGACGCCTGGTTCTTAAGGCGATTTTGGAACGTGCGGATGACACTTTGGAAGTGGTCGCAGTCAATGATTTGTTTGATGTGAAGCAGAATGCCCACCTCTTCAAGTATGACTCCACATATGGGATCTTTCCTGGGGATGTAAGCGTCAATGAAGCCAACAACCTGGTGATCAACGGCAAGGAAATTAAAGTCTTCACCGAAAAAGATCCCGGAAATTTACCCTGGGGTGACTTAGGTGTTGATATCGTGATTGAGAGCACTGGTATTTTCACCAATGCCAAATCTGACCCCGCGACGGGTAAAATTGGTGCCGATGCGCACATCCTCCGCGGTGGCGCAAAGAAGGTGATCATTTCTGCTCCTGCCAAGGGCGAAGATGCCACTATCGTTTTGGGTGTCAATCAAAATACCTACGATAATGCTAAACATAACATCATCTCAAATGCCTCTTGTACGACCAACTGCCTGGCACCAGCTGCCAAGGTTGTTAACGATAATTTCACGATCAAGAATGCCATGATGACTACTGTCCATTCTTATACCAACGACCAGGTTATCCTGGATACTGGGCATAAGAAAGACATCCGCCGCTCACGCGCCGCTGGTCTGAACATTATTCCCACCACCACCGGTGCTGCCAAAGCAGTCGCCCTGGTCATTCCTGAACTTAAGGGCAAGTTCGATGGCTATGCCCTGCGCGTTCCCACCCCCACCGTTTCAATCGTCGATTTCGTGGCTGAAGTTGAAAAGCCTGTCACCATTGAATCATTGAACGCTGCATTCAAGGAAGCAGCCGATGGTCCGATGAAGGGCATTTTGGGTTATTCCCTCGGTACGTACGACCAACCATTGGTCTCAACTGACTACCGCGGCGACTCCCGCTCATCCATCATTGACATGGATAAAAACATGGTCATGGGCAATCTGGTGAAAGTAGTGACCTGGTACGACAATGAATGGGGCTACTCTTGCCGAACAGCAGACCTGGCAAAATTTGTTGCTGAACGACTTTAGAGACGTAACACACTCAAACATACACAGTGCGCATTGCTGAATCAACAGTAAGGCGCACTGTTTTTTAGGAGGCGAAAATGTTCAATAAAAAGATGGTCACTGACCTGGATGTTAACGGAAAAAAAGTCATTGTTCGGGTCGATTTCAATGTGCCAATCAAAGACGGGAAAATCACTGACGATACCCGTATCACTGCTGCTCTGCCGACTATCAATTATTTGCTCGACCATGGGGCAGCTGTTATCTTGATGTCCCACCTGGGCCGCCCTAAAACGAAAGATGATTTGCAATTCAGTCTCAGACCAGTTGCCGAGCATCTTGCAACTCTGATCGCTGCTCCGGTCAAATTCTCCTCAGATTCACGTGGTGAGATCGCCAAAAAAGCAGCCGCTGAGCTCAAACCTGGAGAGGTTTTGGTTCTGGAAAATACTCGTTTCTATCCGGAAGAAACTAAAAATGACCCACAGATGTCCAAAGATCTGGCTTCCCTGGCTGACTTGTTTGTGAATGATGCCTTTGGCTCAGCCCATCGTGCGCACAGTTCGACGACTGGAATTGCTGAATATCTTCCGTCCGCTGCTGGTTTCCTGATGGAAAAAGAAATCAAGTACCTGGGCAATGCCATTGCTGACCCAGTTCGCCCGTTTGTGGCGATCCTTGGTGGTGCCAAGATTAGCGACAAAATTGGTGTGATCAAGAACCTGCTCACCAAGGCCGACAGGATCCTGATTGGCGGTGGAATGGCGAACACCTTCCTGAAAGCGCAAGGTTATGATATGGCAGATTCCCTGGTGGAAGCTGACGTGCTCGATACTGCACGGGAATTACTATCTGAAGCTTCTGGAAAAATACTCCTGCCTATTGACATGGTCCTGGGCAATGCTTTTGATGCCAATACCGAAATGTTGACCCAACCCCTGGGTGATATCCCTGCTGGTTGGCGTATGCTGGATATTGGCCCAATGACCGTGCACATTTTCAGCGATGTTATCCTGGAAGCAGGAACTGTCGTTTGGAATGGTCCCATGGGCGTCTTTGAGTTCCCTCGTTTTGCCGAAGGGACCTTCGGGATTGCAAGGGCGGTTGCCAGCAGCAAAGCTGTCACTATCATTGGCGGCGGCGACTCTGTTTCAGCTATCAACCAGTCTGGTCTGAGTGATCAAATCACGCATATTTCTACCGGTGGCGGTGCCTCATTGGAAATGCTGGAAGGGCTGGAATTGCCTGGGTTGGCAGCGCTCGACGATAAATAACCTTTCCTTGATTTTGTCAAAGAGCCGTTGTCTAACGGCTCTTTATTTTTATTGACACAGATGGTGATAGAATCAACCTTAGTAAACGTCCCTCATAAGGTGGGGTTTGGGCAGGACTATGAATAAGAGACACCTATTAGTCTTTACTATATCACTACTATTCATCAGCGTGGTGCTTGGTGCGTGTAATTATTACACAGTACCAACAGTATCAGAAGAAGAATTGGCGATGCATGTAGCCGGCACGCGTTCTGCACTTTCCACTCAAAGTTCAGTGGAGACCATGATCGTGCAACTTGAGGAGCTGAAGAAACAGCCTACCTGCCCTGTCTGCCCAACCTGTCCGCCAGCAATCACCCCTACTCCAAGGGCAACTACAATTCCGACTGAGGAAAATCCAGAGTCCCTGACCATTACACCAATCGGAGATCAAACCGACCCCAGCTGTCTCCGTTTTGAATATTTAGGTGATGTCAATTTTCCGCCTGATTCTTACCTCAAGCCAGGCGAAGAATTTACCAAGACCTGGTGGGTACGTAACACAGGAACCTGCACCTGGACAACACAGTTTAACCTGGTTATGTCAGGCGGTGAAGCTTTCGGCACAACCGGTAAAGTGGGTTTCACTCAAGAAGTGGCGCCTGGTGAAAGCGTCCAATTATCACTGCCGGGCTTGGTTGCACCTAAGCAAACCGGTACTTACTATAGTTATTGGCTGATTTCTTCACCATATGGAAAAACCGTTGGTTATGGTCCAAACCAGCAATGGGGGCTGGGGATCAAGATCATCGTAGCTATCGATTGATTACCGCCTTAAAAGGCGGTTTTTTTTGGTTTCGCCGTCTGGAACCTTCATTTTCTTACAAATTGTTGATATAGCACAACCGAAAGAGTATAAATCTATTTGAAGGATGGTTGAAGGGAAAACTGGACGAATTTAAATTTAGGAAAGGGGACTTTTTCCGACTCATTTGTACGGAACTTTTCCCTCGTCGATATCGTCTACAAATGAGATGAGTCCTTCGTTTAAAGGAGTTAAAAATGGACACTAATAAATCGACTAAAAATAAGTATTTTCCGCTTTTTGCCCTGTTCGTTGTGGTAATCCTGGTTATTTCTGCCTGCGTGCCGCCTACGCCGACAGGTAACGCTGTCGAACAAGCCATGCAAACCCTGCAGGCCCAGGCTACTCAGGATTATTATGCTACATCGATTGCCCAGTTGTCTACCCTGCAGGCAACTCAAGCCGTACCTAATCCGACCAATATCAATCAACCGCCAACAACTACTGTTCCAACCGTTGGTGTTACTGTTCCGGCGAATACAGCAGTTCCTCCAACCGCCGTGCCGCCTACTGCCACTCCAGTTCCGCCCACACCTACGCCCAAACCGTGTCTGCAAATCACCTTTGTCAGCGATTTGAGTATTCCTGACGGCACAAAGCTGAATGCTGGCAGTCCTTTCACCAAGACGTGGCGCTTGCAGAATTCGGGCAGTTGTAAATGGGACAACCAGTTTGACATTGTCTTTGCCAAAGGCAATCAACTGGGTGCAAATACTGTTTATGACCTTCCCCAGGAAGTCGGTCCGGGTCAGGCTATTGATATCAGCATTAATATGATCGCCCCTTCTGTAAATGGAAAGTACAGCTCCGAATGGATGCTGAGAAGCAGCAATGGAGTGACTTTTGGCACAGGCAGTGATTCCAAGGGAACTTTCTGGGTCAAAATGGAAAGCATCAATGGTCAAGGCGTGGTTTATAACTTCGCTGAGAGCGTCTGTTCTGCCAAGTGGACCAATGGATTGCGACAAACACTAGCTTGCCCAGGCAGTGAAAAAGATGTGAAAAGAGGGTATGTCCTGGCAAAGGGTACTCCGATCCGTGAAGATGGTGGCACCGAAAATGAGATTGGTCTGATCACCCGACCGAACGAAGAAGCCGATGGCTATATCCAGGGTATTTACCCGGCTATCACGATAAAGGATGGCGACAAATTCCGCGTTACTGTTCAATGCGAAGGCGGAAGCACTGGCTGTGACATCAAGTTTGAACTTTACTACACGATCGAAGGTCAGAAAGCAACCGGTCTGGGTTCATGGCATGAGATCTACGATCAGAAGTGGAATCCTGTTGAAGTCGACCTTTCCAGCCTGGCTGGCAAACAGGTTGTCTTCACACTGGTCGTTTGGAATCAAGGTTCAACTCAGAACAATCGCGGTTTGTGGCTGAACCCACATATCTATCGTACAAAGTAACCTTGCTCAAACATATTTAATCAGGAAGGGACGACCGAGAGGCCGTCCCTTCGTGTTAGAATACATATACCTAAAGACACAGAAAGGAAATGATAAATGAAAACACGTAAACCGATGGTTGCTGGTAACTGGAAGATGAATAAGACAGTTAGCGAAGCGGCTGAGCTGCTTGAGGCTTTGAAACCTGAACTGAAAGATGTCGATAGCGTAGATCTCGTGGTCTGCCCTCCTTTTATTGACCTGCCCCTGGCTAAAGACACTTTGGCAGGAAGCAACATCAAGGTTGGCGCACAAAATCTGCATTGGGCTGCCTCCGGTGCATACACTGGTGAAGTTTCTGCTCCCATGCTGAAAGATTTATGCGATTATGTGATCATTGGACACTCAGAGCGACGGGCTATGTTTGGCGAGACAGATGAAACTGTCAATAAGAAGGTCATGGCAGCGTTGGGTGTTGGCTTGATGCCTATCGTCTGTGTTGGTGAGACCCTGGAAGAAAATGAAGCCGGGGAGACTGAAGCTATTGTTGGGCGGATGGTGCGCGAAGGCTTGAAAGGCTTAAGTAACGAGGAAGCAGCCCGTATCGTGGTCGCTTACGAACCGGTCTGGGCAATTGGGACAGGTAAGACCGCTACCCCCGAGCAGGCAAACAATGTCCATAAGAACGTGATCCGCCCGATTCTGCGCGAAATGTTTGGTGATGAAGTCGGCAATGGTATGCGTATTCTTTATGGTGGGTCAGTGAAACCCAGCAATGCTGCGGAGTTGTTCGGTCAATCCGATATCGACGGTGGTTTGATCGGCGGTGCCAGCTTGAAAGCCCCCGATTTTGTCGGCATTGTCCAAGGCGCTTTGTAGTGATTTAGATTCATTAAAAGATTTGAAACCGCCCATGAGGGCGGTTTTTTATAACGTAAACCTGCCATTATCTCCCGTTTTGCCGGAACACGACAAGGTGCGTTCCGTACTTGCTTTCCTTGACTTAAACCTATGAAAAACTATAATTAACCTATCGACTGAGATAGGGAAGAGTACGTCGCAATGCCGCCGCAGAGAGGTTTCGCAAATGCTGAAAACGAAACCGGCAGAGCAGTGACCGAAGTTCGCCCAGGAGTCGCGCGAGTGAACGCTTTTTGCCAGTAGTTCGCGCCGGCAGCCCCCGTTACAGGGCAACCTGAGTGGCTCGCAAGAGCAAGAAGGGTGGTACCGCGGTTAATCCCGTCCCTTTTCCGGGCGGGTTTTTTTGTGCCTGCCGCTAAAATATCGAGGTAAAAATGAGTGAACTTGAAACCCAACTACAAAATGAACAACGAATTGCCCTGGCAAACCTGGTTCAGGTTGAGAGCCCTGAAACGCTGGATGCCTGGAAGCAAACCTACCTTGGCAAAGCTTCCCTGGTGATGACCACTTACGGCAAGATGGGCACATTTTCGAAAGAAGAACGTCCGCTTATCGGTCGGGTGGTAAACACCGTCAAGGTAGCCCTTGAAGCTGCGCTTGCGGAAAAAGAAGTCCTGGTAAAGCAGGAAGCGCTTCTGAAGACATTGGAAAGTGAAAAGCTGGATGTGACACTACCAGGCTTCCCGGTCAAACGGGGCAAACTGCATCCGCTCAACATGACAACGCTAGAGATTTATCGCATCTTTGGCGACATGGGATTCCAGGTCTACAACTCTCCAGAAGTTGAGACTGACGATATGAATTTCACCTTTCTCAATATTCCGCCCTATCACCCTGCTCGGGATATGTGGGATACGTTTTACACGGAGACGGAAGGCGTTGTCTTGCGGACGCATACCTCACCAGGTCAGATCCACGCCATGCGCGAATATTACCCGAACCCCGTCCGCGTGATTCTGCCTGGCACCTGCATGCGTTATGAGCAGCAGGACCAAAGCCATGAGATTGAGTTCATGCAATTCGAATTGCTGGTGGTCGATAAAGGCATCACCTTTGCCAACCTGAAAGGCACTATGGATGACTTCACGAAACGCATGTTCGGTACTGATGCGATCACTCGCTTCCGCCCATCGCACTTCCCCTTCACTGAGCCCAGCGCCGAGCTGGACATGAGCTGCATATTCTGCGGTGGAAAAGGCTGCGGCGTTTGCCATGGCACCGGTTGGATCGAGCTGGGCGGTTGCGGTATGATCCATCCCCGCGTATTGGAAAACGGTGGTTATGACCCCCAGGTTTACAGCGGATTTGCTGCCGGCGTTGGGATCGACCGAACAACATTGCTGCGTTATTACATCGATGACATTCGTTATCTGCGCAATAACGATATTCGCTTCCTGGAACAATTCTAAGCAGGAGAGGAAAAAATGAAAGCACCTTTAAGTTGGATTCAAGATTATGTTGACCTGCAAGGCTTGAGCCTGGAAGCAATTGCACAAACTCTGACCATGGTGGGTCTGGAAGTTGAAGAAATCACCCTGGTCGGTTTGGAAAAACCCGAAGGAGTACGCCTGGAAAACAAGTATTCCGGTCTCTCCTGGCCTAAAGATAAGTTTGTGGTTGCTGAAGTGCTGGAAGTTCGCCAGCATCCCAATGCCGATAAACTCACCCTTTGCCAGCTCAATGATGGCAGCGGTTCGGAAATTACGGCACTCACCGGGGCGCCAAATCTTTTTCCTTTTTTAGGAAAGGGACCGCTTGAAAAACCAATCAAAGTCGCCTATGCCAGGGAAGGCGCCCAACTTTACGATGGGCACCAACCTGGTCAGGTTTTGACAAAACTGAAGAAAGCCACCATTCGCGGGGTGGATTCCAGCTCAATGATTGCTTCTGAAAAGGAATTGGGCATCTCTGAAGAGCATGATGGAGTCATTTTCCTGGGTGACGATGCACCGGTGGGCATGCCACTGGTAGATTACATGGGTGATGCTGTTTTCGAAGTTGCCATCCTGCCCAATATGGCTCGCGACGCTTCCGTTCTGGGGATCGCGCGCGAATTATCCGCTGCCCTGAAACGTCCGTTGAAATTACCGGTTGGTGTTGAAATTAAGGTTGGGGGCGAAATAGACCAAAAAGTCTCACTGGAAATTCGGGAGCCCGAACTTAACCCCCGCTTTATGCTGGGAATGGTGGAAGGCGTGGAAGCCGTTCCAAGCCCTTACTGGGTACGCCGACGGCTGGCACTGGCAGGCATGCGCCCGATTGATGCGTTGGTTGACGCGACGAATTACACCATGCTCGAGACCGGTGAGCCGCTGCATGCTTTCGATTATGATACGCTTGTCAGAAGGGCGGTTGGAAAACCGACCATCATTACGCGCCGGGCTAAGGAAGGCGAAACCCTCACCACATTGGACGGTGACAAGCACAATCTGACCACCGAAACGGAACTGGTCAGTGATACGAAAGGTCCCTTGAGCATAGCTGGCGTAATGGGCGGCGAAGAATCAGGCATCAGCTCCGAAACAAATAAGGTTTTACTCGAGGCAGCGAGCTGGAATTTTATCAACCTCCGCAAGAGCAGTTCACGTTATCGCATTAATAGCGAAGCTTCTTATCGCTTCAGCCGCGATGTCCACCCGGCACTGGCAGAACAGGCTCTAAGCTTATGCCTTAAGCGGTTGCAGGATTGGGGCGGTGGCACGGTTGTAAACGGCGTGATCGATCAATACCCGTTCAAACGGGAAGATTCGCAAAATACGCTTAATGAAGGCGACCTGGAACGCTTGCTGGGGCTGCATATCCCGATCGAGGAAGCCAAGGCGATTCTGGAGAGGCTTGGGTTTACCTGCGAGCTCCACGATGGAGAACTGACCGTTGTCACCCCTTCCAACCGAACCGATGTCGAGAGCGGACTGGTCGGTACTGCGAATTTAATCGAAGAAGTCAGCCGTATTTATGGTTTTAGCCACATCCCCACAACTCGCCTTTCTGGTGAAATACCCCCCCAACTGGCTGATAATCATGTTGAACTCGAAGAATCGGTTCGTGAAATGCTAACTTCAATCGGTCTGCAGGATACAGTTGCCTACCGACTCACCTCAGTACAGCGTGAAAGCAAGATTCTTCCTGGCGCGCCAGCTGACAATGGTTTGACATATGTGCGCATAGCTAATCCGATTTCACCAGAACGCACGGTCATGCGCCGCAGCGGGTTGGCGACCATGTTCGAACTGATTGAACGCAACATCCGCAATGCCGAGGGACTATCATTTTTTGAAATCGGACCGGTCTTCATCCCGGTTGAAGGGCAGTTATTGCCAGACGAACCCCATCACCTGACGATCGGTTTATGGGGCAGGAAACGAGAAGTTGGTTGGTCTGGCGAGAAGCCTGGAACTTACGGCTTCTTCGATCTGAAGGGTGTCCTGGAGGCTTTATTGCGAGGTCTGCATCTTGAAAACATCTCTTTTGACGCTTCCAAAGAGACCCCCACCTTTCACCCTGGCAAATCAGCCCGGCTGATGGCGGGCGAAATTGAAAT
>DHUW01000050.1:26091-50281 GCA_002409365.1 Anaerolineaceae bacterium UBA5224
TTTTAGCAGCTGAACTTTATCTCGATCAACTGATGCCCTTAATGGACAAAGGTTTCAAGGTGGAACCACTCTCAACTTTCCCGGCAATGGTGGAAGATATTGCCCTGATCGTGGATGAAGATGTCCCGGCCAGTCGGGTGGAAGAACTGATCTGGCGGGCTGGTGGAAAGCTGTTGAAGGGCGTGGCGTTATTTGACCTCTTCCGGGGTGAGAAAATTGGTGCTGGCAAGAAAAGCCTGGCATACCAGTTGACTTACCAGGCTTATGACCGTACGCTCAGTGTTGCCGATGCCGCTGCGATTCGCAAAAAGATCGTCAAAGTGCTCAGCTATGAAATTGGCGCTGTTTTAAGAGATTCATAGAAAGGGCAAAGATTGAGAACAGTCATACTTTTCACCCGCAACGGTTTAGGAGACGCACCCGAAGGACTTCAGCAGACCCTGGCAGTCAAGTTCTTAAATCTGCTTGCCCAGGAAGATGAAAAACCCAGCCAGATTCTGTTCTACACCGAGGGGGTCAAGTTAGTCTGTGAGGGCTCGCTGGTGTTGGGTTGGCTGCGCAACCTG
Organism: Anaerolineaceae bacterium UBA5224; assembly: GCA_002409365.1. Classification (GTDB taxonomy): domain Bacteria; phylum Chloroflexota; class Anaerolineae; order Anaerolineales; family Anaerolineaceae; genus Mesolinea. Next base: position 26,658 of record DHUW01000050.1, read on the forward strand.
GAAGAAGCTGGTGTTGAACTGATTGTCTGCTCAACTTGTTTAGAGTATTATGGTCTGACAGACCAGGTGCGCGTAGGCAAAATTGGCGGCATGCCAGGAATCCTGGCGGCTTTGCAGCAGGCAGATAAGGTAATCAGCCTTTGATTAATTTCCAAACCATTAAGGATAAGCAGGTTTTGACGGATACAGAATGAGGCTGGGGATTGACCCCAACCTCATTTATAGTTTTTTTCACCCTTTGTATTACAATTATTCGGAAATCCCTGCGATATTTTTCAAATCATAAATAAGAGCAACAGAGGTTTACATGAATAAGACGCTTAGGCAAATCTTGTTTTGGGCTCCCCGAATTCTTGGAATTGTGTTCGCACTCTTCCTGATGTTGTTTTCCTTTGATGTGATTGATCTTGGGTTAGGCTTTTGGGAAACGGTTGGTGCCTGGTTCATGCATTCAATTCCCTCTATAGTTTTAATCATCATTATTGTACTTGCCTGGAAATGGGAGTGGATAGGTGCACTCGCTTTTCTTGGAGTGGCGGTTTGGTACGCGCTGATGACACGGGGGATTCAGGGCAGCGTTAATCTTGTCATCTCGGTCATTCCTTTTATACTTGGTTTGTTGTTTTTAGCAGGTTGGATTTGGAGAAAACAGATCCGAAGCGATCGTCACTCAGTAAGCTGACTCCTTCAACATTGAGGGCTATTGACTTTTACCGATGAAGGGAACAACCTTCATCAATTTTTTGTTTACTACATTGAGCTCATGTTAGAATGCCCAAGAAGAGAAAAGAAAGGGCGAAATATGAAACCGTACCAAGTGATTTTTCATCTTGATGAAGAACCAGTAGAAAAGGTGACTTTTGTACTCAATAACGTCATCAACCTGCTGGACGATCTGGGAAGAGAGAATGTAGATGTAGAACTGCTGGTCAATGGTCCTGCAGTTAAGGCATTCAAAGCAGAAAACGGCTCAATCTCTGAACTTATTTCCAAAGTTTTGAGCCAGGAGGTAGTGATAGCACTCTGTAACAATGCGCTCAACTCGCATGATCTTGACCCTGCAGAAATGCTGGCAGAAACCATAATCGTACCTTCGGGGGTGGGCGAGTTGGTCAGGAAACAGACTGAAGGCTGGGCTTACATCCGACCTTAACCCGCTTCAGTAATTTACTCTTAGTGAGAGCATTAGAAAATAATTTAACTTCTAAATAACATAAAAAGGCACTCAGGTTGCCTTTTTATGTTATTTGTATGTTTGTGCTTGTTTACCAAACACGAACCAGGTCGGGATTGTCCACTGCCTTACGACCAACCTTCGCCATGTCGGTCCACTCGTCGTGTACTTTGACACGCACAACGTCGGCAGTGAAATCGGTGTTGGTAGGACCGAAGTTGCTGAACAGAGACGAACCAACAGCATAAATATCTACCGGCACCTGGAGTTTTTCAAATTTTGTGATTTTTTCGACGGTAAAACCACCCGAAACCACAATTTTTACATTCTGGCAGTACTCTCTTGCCATGTCGATGGCTTCTGCAGGCAGGTCCCAGTCAAGATATGCCATATCCAGTGCCTGGCGAGTTTTGAAGATCAAGCGCGGATTGACACCCAGATCGAGGTCCGGGTCGCCTAAGGGTTCGACTGACACGTCGCGTAAACTTGAAGACGTATCCAGGCGGACGCCATATAGCAGATAGCGTTTTGCTTCTTCGATATTACCTTGTTTGGTTAACTCATAGTATTGGTCGAACATTGCCTTACAAACTTCGAGTGATACCCCAACACCATCATTGGTAAAATCGACCAGGGCAATACGAGAGATATTCACTGGCAAAACCCGGGAAAATGCCAGCGTTGCTTCAGCAGTATCGCCCAAAAAACTGGCGATTCCAGAATGAGAGATCGTCCCACCGCCAAACCCGCCCCACCAGTCACCCTGGGCATCGGTTGAGACAAAAATACCGGTATGGTCGGCATAGTCCAGGTTGTAGCGCTGTACTGCAATCAGATAAGCGTAACCGTCTGCCGCCTGGACCTCATGCACATCAAAGCGAGCAGGGAAGAACATTAGTGGTTTCCCATTGGCTGCCACCTGTGTGTTGTAGACATTCGTGGCAATACGACTGGCACGCGCCAGGATGCCCAAGGTGGAGGTCTCCAGGATGGCGAAATCACGATAGCGACCTCGCACCCGCATTACTGGCTGGACATGCAGAGGGTTACCATCATAGTGAACTACATCACCATCCTGAACCGCCCAGACCTGTAATTGATCGGCTGTATTGACGAACAAACCGTTGTCAAAGTAACCGGTAGCATGCTTGAGCATTGTAAGGGCTTTGTCAACACCTACGACTATGGTTTTTCCAGGTCGACGCGTAAACCATTGCATCTCAACTTCAATATCCCCGGTGGCGATATCGTCCGTCGAGATCCCCTCAGGTAGGAGATTATGCTGCCCCCTATAAAGGTAACCTTGCTCAGAAAGTTTCTGAAGCATAGTGGCAATGTTCACGAAATACTTATCCGCATACCAGCCCATGCGCATGCGCTCGATATCAAGCTTGAAGGTCGAATCATCCAATCTTGAACCGTTAAATAAACTCATAGTAGCTCACTCTCCTCTTATTTTAGTGTTTGTATTATAAAGTTTCGGAAGGCACATTCCATATCGTTCTTATACGGAGGTTATGTTTGGCGTGTGTCGTTTGCACATGTAGAGAGAAAATTGCGGAGAGAGACACGCCCGCTCCGCAATTTCATGTATCAATCTAATATGACAAATTTGCTAAAACAACGATTCGTGCGGATTCTTTTCATCCAGTTTTGCCAGGGCATAAGAGATCCCGGCGGCAACCAGGAAGAGCAGGGCACACACCAAAATCATGCCAATCCCACTGACACCTGAAGGAATAATGGCGGCAGTGGAACCCAACACTACACCGATGATCAGGTGATACATGAAAGCGTAATGTTTCGTAAACAACCAGTTGACCAGTTTGGCGAACAGGAAAATTACTAAAACCACACCTAAAATTAAGGGAATGATCACACTCATATCCAGGTTCTTGATGCCTTCCGCCATGGGTTGATACAAACCCATATAAATCAGGAAGTTGGAGGGGCTTAACCCAGGCACGACCAAACCGAGCCCCGTCAAGGCACCGCTAAGCAGCCAGGCAAAGAAACTTGTTTCCACCTGGACGGATCGAATGGTTTCCATCCAGCGCATAAAGAAGAAGACTGCCACTGCCACCCCGCCAAGCAAAAGCCAATGCCAGGGCTTGCGACCTTCTTTTCCAGCAGTTTTTACGAGGGAGGGTAACGTGCCGGCGATAAAACCGATGAACAACCAGGTGAATTGAGCAGCAAAATTTTGAAAAGCAAAATCAATCACCGCTGAAAAAGCAACCACACCCAGCAAACCACCGATCCCAACCGGCAGGAAAAAGCGCAGGTGCTCTAGGGACTTGTTGCGAATGTTTGCCAACCAACGCACGAGCGGCTCATAAATGCCAAAAACAACCATCATGACGCCGCCTGACAACCCGGGTGTGATAGCTCCGATGCCCGCCAGGAAACCCTTAAAAAAGCGGACAACCCAACTGATGAGTGGATTGCCAGTTGGCTGGATTGGGCTTATGCCCTCGTCCGCTGATACTTCTTTGTTGTTTACGTTATTATTTGATGCCATATCAACTCTTTTCGAATATTCTCCTCACAATTCTACAACAAAGCACAAATTGTAAAAAAGATCGAAAAATGGGAAACATTGTGCTTCACTAAGATGCCAAAATCCAAAATGATACAATGAAACCGAGGTGAAGTATGACAGATGAAACTTTCAAACACATCGAAAATGTGCGGGTAGATATGTCTGAATGTGATTTCCATGGGCGCTGGAAGCCGGCAAATATCTTTCGAACTTTATCAGAAGCTGCTGGTAATCATGCTGATGAATTGGATTCCGGTTTTAAAGAGATGGAAGCTCATGGTTATTATTGGGTCTTAAGCAGAATGAAGGTCAAGTTTCTCAGCTACCCTAAGGGAAAAGATGTCGTAACTGTTCAAACCTGGCCGCGAATGATAGGGCAAAAGTTATTTTACATTCGCGAATTTCAAATATTTGATGAACAGCAGAACCCTTTTGTGTTGGCAACCTCAGCCTGGTTGGTGATCGATGCTAAATCACGCCGGTTGGTACCACCAAGGAGTGTGCCGAATTTACCCATGGCAACAACTCCCTGGGCGTATGCATTGGATGAACAACTCGAAAAAATCGTTCTGCCCGAAGGCGGAGTCCAGCGCTATGGTCAGAGAGCAGCCTACTCAGCTATAGACCAGGTGGGTCACATCAACAACAGCCGCTATGTGGAAGCTATTTGTGACTGTTTCGATTATGCTGTCTTTGATCAGTACGAAATTGATTGGTTGCAAATCAATTACGATAAGGAAGTTCGTCCCAACGATAAACTGGTGGTCAATATGATCGAAAGCCCAGAAGAGGAAAACTTATTTGGTTTCAGGGGTCTGAACCTCACCAGTCAGACAAAAGCCTTCGAGTCGATCGTCAAAATGCGTCAGGCAATATCGCCGCGCACCTGATTATTCCTCTGGGGGCAGTGTTTCCTCAGCAGATTTCTGAATTTGTCCTTCCAAGTAGTCCAGCCAATGCAAGGTGGCACGATCACGGTAGAGCCGGTAAGTGTGAACTATCAAATCGGACATCTCCCGCGTACTCACTTCCGGCAAATCACTGACCAGGTGGTCGTACCAACCCTGGCTAATCTGGCGTTGTTTTTGGATCAACTCCAGTGCCTGGTCCTGACCATATCTTTGAGCAATGATCAACTTCGCCAGAAAAGCCTGGCGGATGTCGCGAGCCTTCGTGACTGGTGTGGAAACCCAATCCGATAAAGACTCTTTCCCCTGTGCAGTTAACTGAAAAACAACCCGACCAGGAGCAACTTCATCTTCATCGAGGTGGGGATGTACCTGCTCGATAAACCCGTTTTCTTCCAGTTTTTCCAACTTGGAATAGAACAAGGCTTGTTTGATACTCCAGATTCTGTTAATTCCAGGCATATCACTGACACGATGATGGAGTTCATAACCGTGCATAGGTTCCTCGCCCAACAATGCCAGGATGACATATTCCATCGAAATAGGGCTTGCTCGGCGTGCCATTTTTAGTCTTCCTTTTCTATCAAAATGGTTTCATCGAACTGGTTGGGGATCAGGCAGAGGAACTCGAAGGCTTCGTCGCCCAAAGTTTCATAACTATGCGGTATCTCGGCAGGGATGAAAATCACGTCACCAGGTTGTACTTCATGTTGAATACCATTGATGACCACCAATGCTTTGCCCTTCAAGACATATTGTTCATGCTCGACCAGGTTTATGTGCAAAGGCATTGAACCGCCTGTTTGAATTGTGAACTTTCGCATGACAAAATTTGGCGCTTCCTGGTTTGAGATCAAAACCGCTTTCCTCGCTCCCTTACCAACATCCAAAGGTTCACTGGGGATTGCGTTGCTGTGTTTGACTGACATTTTCACCTCCTCGCGATGTCTTAATCTTAACCCAAAATTAGTCTTCACGCAGGAAGTTGGAAGCCGGGTAGAATTGACACCATGAAATCAAAGTCGCCCTCAAAAAAAGACAAAAGGTCTCACAAAAAAGAGCTGCAAGAGCCAGCCAAACTTAAAAAAAGGAAAGAAGTGAGCATAACAAAGACTCAAAAGAAAGCTTTTTGGGAAGATGTCTTGGATTACCTGTCTTGCATTTTGGGTGGCATTATTTATTCTGTTGGAATGAATACGCTGATTCTGCCTTTTGGACTTTACATCGGCAATTTGACCGGTATTGCCAAGATCATCCTTGAATTACTCCAAAGAGCTTTCCCGAATTTGCATGACGCCACAGGTCTGATCTTGCTAGCGCTGAACATACCGCTTCTGATCATTGCATTCAGTTCAATCAACCGTAAATTTTTTATGAAAACCCTTATCACAGTGATCACGGTCAGTGTGATGATGATGTTCATACCGGTCAGGGCTATCATTCCAGGTCTGGAGGACATGCTTACTTTAGCGATAATCGGCGGCATAATCTGCGGCTTTGGGGTCGGGCTCAGCCTGCGCTCAGGGGGCTCTTCCGGTGGGGTCGATATATTGGGAGTGCTGTTCTCGCTCAAGAAACCTGATTTCAGTGTCGGCAGAGTAAGTTTGTTCATCAGCCTGATCGTCTATGTTTATGCACTCTTCACCAGCCCCCCGGTCATCCTGGTGTATTCGGTAATATTCACGTTGATCTATAGCCTGGTAGTGGACAAGGTCCATTATCAGAATGTGAAGATCAGTGTGATGGTGATCAGTAAAAACAGGGAGATCCTGCAATATATCATCGACGAAACCCATCGCAGCGCTACATACTGGCAGGGTCAGGGAGCTTATACTGGCGGCGATTACCTGGTGATCAACACGGTTGTTTCAAAATATGAACTGCTGCGGCTGCGCCGGGGTTTGCTTGAGCTTGATCCGCAGGCTTTCGTTGTTGAAAACAATTCGGTTAATGTAACAGGCTATTTCCCATCTCATTTCTTTTAATGAATGGGATGGTGTATACCATCTCTGCTGAACCTCAAATATCTCAGTTCTTAATTTTGTTTCGTGAGGGTAAGGCTTGCTCCCTCCGCACTATCTAGTCTTTTTCCCGGCGTGAAATGGTTTGGCAACCGTCCATCACAGAATCTTTCGTTTCAGAACCTCTTCCAAAAGTGTCCAGGCTTCAATGTCAGTTTCATTAGTTAGATATGGCACGAAGCCGAAATTGAGATAAAGATTAATCGCCTGGTAACTGGTCGTCTGTGAGGTCAGATAAGCTGATTGGTGATACTCCGCAAGTACCTGCATGGCTTTGGAGAGGAGTGGTTTGGAAAGCTTTTTGCCTTGATATTCTGGAATTACACCTACCCAATGGATGCGTCCTCTAATTTTCTGTTCCTTTTCCAAGGTACCATGCCAGGCAGTAGTTGTCCCGACCGCTTCACCAGACTCATTCTCAATGAACAAACAACGCCTGCTCATTTCTTCTCGGAATGGTCCGAATTCCTTTTCAAAATGGGCAAGGGCAGCTGCTTCATCCGGGAATTCGTCAACTGCTGTTTCTACCCTTGACCAGGTCTGTTCGTCACCGGGCTCAAAAAATCTGAGTCTGAAGCCTTCAGGTACCTCGTACTTTGGGATATTGAGCAGATCAGCTCGTTTCATCTTCAGGGGTATTCTTTTCATTTCAAGTCCTCGAGATTGCGGCAAAAACAATCGGTTTAATTGTGAAAAAGAACCATGGGGCGGGAAAGACTGGTAAAATTCATAAAATTCGCACTTTCAAGATTATTCTACTCTCTTTAGGAGCCATCGCTTATGAGTGAGAGCAACAAGAATTCCAGTAGGCCAACAAAATTCCATATTTCTGGTATTTTTGACGCATTGATGCCGATATTTGCAACTATTGCAGCTCTCCTGGTTGGGGCGATTTTACTTCTCCTCCTGGGTGCTAACCCTATTACAGCATATTCTGCCCTGATTGAAGGCGCTTTTGGTAGTTTTAATGCATTCGCTGAAACTCTGGTCAAAGCTACACCCTTGCTTCTGGTTGGACTAGGAACCTGCATAGCCTACCGCGCCAGCGTCACCAATATTGGTGGCGAAGGACAGATGATCATTGGTGCGCTGTTGTCAACCTGGATCGGGCTTTCTTTCACCAATCTACCTGGTTGGCTGATGATCTTGATCGCATTCCTTGCCGGCAGTTTGGGAGGTGCCATCTGGGGTGGCTTGCCGGGTCTGTTGAAGGCATATTTCAACGTCAATGAAATCTTGAGTACAGTCATGATGAACGCTATCGCGGTTCAGATCATGAACTATATGCTTCGCGGACCAATGATCGACCCTGAACAGGCCCAAGCAGCCTCGCAAATCCCTCAAACAGCTCGGCTCGAAGTCGCTTATCGCCTGCCCCGCCTGGTGCCGACCCGCTTGCATATCGGCCTATTGATTGCAGTGGTACTTGCTGTCCTGGTATACATCTTACTGTGGCGGACGACGCTCGGCTATCGCATACGGGCAGTTGGGCAAAACAAGGATGCCTCGAAGTATGGCGGCGTGGATGTCAAAAAGCATATCGTAATAGCGATGTTGTTAAGCGGTGCTTTTGCCGGATTAGCTGGGATGATGCAAGTCTACGGTGTGAATTACCGTATGATCACGGATGGTTCTGCCACAGGTTTTACGGGCAATGCCGGTTTCAATGGGATCGTAGCAGCTTTATTTGGTCAGCTTCACCCCATTTTGACCATTCCTGCCTCAGTCTTATTTGGAGGACTGCTGGTGGGTGCTAATGCGATGCAGCGTGTGGTCCAGGTGCCCTCTGCCTTGATAACCGCGCTGAATGGATTGGTGGTGGTTTTCGTTGTCAGCAGCGATTACTTCCGCAAGCGCAATCAAGCTAAACGCGTCGCATTTGTCGAATCCGGTCAGGATACCCAACCACCTGGTGAAGCCAAAAAAGACCTTGAGGAGGTGACTGCATGATCAGCGACCTCTTTACCGCTACTGTTCTCATAGGAATCATCTCGTCCGGTATTCGCCTGGCAACCCCCTATTTGTTCGCATCCATAGGTGAAATGTTCGGTCAGCGCAGCGGTGTGCTCAACCTCGGTGTTGAAGGGCAAATGCTTTTGGGAGCTTTCACAGCCTATTACATAGTCTTAAGAACCGGGAACCTTTTCCTCGCAATCCTTGGAGCAATTGCAGTGGGCGCCTTGATGGGACTTGCTATGGGGTTTGTGACCATCCAACTCCAGGCTACCCAAGGCATTGCCGGTATTGGTTTTTATTTGTTTGGAATGGGCATGAGCAACCTACTCTTTGAAAAGTTGATTGGTGTGGTTGAAAACATCAACGGTTTCCCTGCTGTTAAAATCCCGCTTTTGGGCGATATTCCTGTGATAGGTGAGATTTTCTTCCAGCAGAATTTACTGGTCTACCTGGCGTTCTTATTGGTACCAATTGCCTGGTTCGTGCTCAACAAGACCACCCTGGGTCTTAAAATTCGGGCGGTCGGTGAAAATCCGGCAGCTGCGGATTCGTTGGGCGTCAGCGTAGTACGGGTGCGTTACTTTACTGTGATCTTGGGCGGCATCTTATCCAGCATTGCTGGCGCATCTCTTTCTGTGGCGCTTTTAAACGTTTTTCAGCAAAACATGACTGCCGGGCAAGGTTTCATTGCGGTTGCCCTGGTCTATTTTGGCAGCTGGAGGCCATTTGGCATCCTGGCAGGTGCGCTTCTCTTTAGTATGGTCAATGCGCTCCAACTCTGGATCCAGGTTTTGGGTATCCCGATCCCATCCGAATTAGCTGTCATGATGCCCTACATATTGACCATTTTGGTTCTGACATTATCACTTTCTAAAGGCAAGGGTCCTTCTGCTCTCACCAAGGCGTTTGAGCGGGAGGGATAAACATTTCAGCCGGAGATACCGGAGAAAAAAGGAGAATAATGAAGAATCTTTTCAAACTTATATCGATACTGCTCATTGCAGTACTGGTTGTGGCTGGCTGTACGCCTGCAGCACCTAAGACCGAAGAGCCGGTTGCTGTGGATGAGACGCTACGCATCGCCATCGTGACGCCCAGTAACATCAGTGACCTGGCTTTTTCCCAGAGTATTTCGGATGCAATGAAGGTACTTAAATCCGAAATGGGCGATAAGTTGGAATACGTCTATTCGGAAAATATGTTTGTTGTCGATGACGCTGCTGCCGCTATCCGTGATTATGCCCAGAAGGGTTATGATATTGTGATTGCCCATGGCTCGCAATACGGTTCATCAGTGCAGGAAATCGCCCCCGACTTCCCAGAAACGGTTTTTGCCTGGGGCACCACCGTTGATACCTTCGGTCAGCCCAACATCTTTGCCTACGAAGCTGCATCCGATCAGGGCGGATTTGTTAACGGTGTTATGGCTGGTCTCTTGACGGAAACCAAGGTGATTGGTGTGGTTGGTCCGATTGAGACCGGCGATGCAAAACTCTATATCGATGGTTTTGTCGCCGGTGTCCATTCAGTTGATCCAAGCATCGACGTACGGGTAACCTATATCGGCTCATTCTCTGATGTTGCCCTGGCTTCTGAAGCTGCCACCACCCATCTCTCTGCTGGTGCTGATGTGTTGACCGGTTCCGCTCAGATGGTGATCGGAGCAATTGGTAAAGCCCAGGAAGCCGGCGCCTACTGGTTTGGTACCCAGGCGGATCAAACCTCATTCGCACCCGATACAGTGGTCGCCAGCCAGGTTTATCACTGGGAAGTGATTTTGCGCGAGATTATTGCACTGCGCAATGAGGGCGTTTTGGGTGGTCAAACCTTCTCTGCCAACCTTAAAAATGGCGGGCAGGTGATCAGCATCAACCAGGGTCTGGATCTTCCCCAGAATGTGCTTGACATGGCCAATACGACCATCCAGGGAATCATTGATGGGACGATAACGGTTCAGTAAAGGAATAACACAAAACACAATCGATACTCTGGGTGGGCTGCCATCCAGAGTATCGATAGGAGCTGCAATGGAAAAAACCGCTACTCAAAATTTGCGTTCCGCCTTCGAAACTTTGGAAATGCATAACATAACCAAGCGTTTCCCTGGTGTTTTAGCCAACGATCATGTCGATTTCGATGTGGTCAGCGGAGAAGTGCACGCGCTTTTGGGTGAAAACGGCGCAGGAAAAAGCACATTAATGAAGATCCTCTATGGGATGTATCGCCCAGATGAAGGAAGAATCGTTCTCAATGGCAAGGAGATCTCAATTCCCACTCCGACTGCGGCAATCAGCCATGGCATCGGTATGATCCACCAGCATTTTATGCTTGTTCCTACTCTGACGGTAGCAGAAAACGTCGCCCTGGGTCTACCCAGCAGTAAAGGTCCGCTTACTGACCTGGATGTCGTCTCTGAAAGGATCATTGACCTTGCCAATACCTACCACCTGAAAATTGATCCCTCTGCATTCATTTGGCAGCTTTCGGTTGGTCAACAACAACGCGTGGAGATCATAAAAGCGCTCTACCGGGGAGCTTCCCTGTTGCTTTTGGACGAGCCCACGGCTGTTCTGACCCCGCAAGAGGTGGACGAACTGTTTGTGATCATGCGGCAAATGACAGATGACGGTTATGGATTGGTTTTCATCTCGCACAAATTACATGAAGTGGTCGAAATCAGCGACCGCATCACAGTATTGCGTGATGGCAGAAAGATCGGAACCCAACCGACCTGCGATGTGACCACTCAAACCCTGGCGAACTGGATGGTTGGCCATGAAATTAACTTCATTACCAGCCAGGAAAAGGTGGATCGAGGTGAATGCCGGATCGAGTTGCGAGATGCTTGTTGTTCCAGCGACCGCGGCACAGAAGGTTTGGGCGATGTGAATCTTAAAGTTTATTCCGGAGAGATCGTCGGACTGGCAGGAGTTTCCGGTAACGGTCAGTTGGAGCTGGCAGAAGCGATCACCGGGCTGCGATCCTTGATAAGCGGTAAAGTCTTCCTCGATGGTCAGGATATCACTGGTTTGCCACCTGGAAAGATCACCGAAAAGGGGCTGGCATATGTGCCCGAGGAGCGCATGAAAGACGGGATGATCAGCGCCTTCAACATTTCTGAAAATCTGGTGCTGCGTGAACACCATCGGTGGCCTTTTTCGAAGCGTGGTTTCCTGCGTATGCCTTATATTTATGAACACACTGACCGCATGATCAAGCAATATCGCATCAAGACCCCCTCCAGGGCGACCCTGGCAAAGAATCTCTCTGGGGGTAACATTCAAAAGGTCCTGCTGGCGAGAGAACTTTCGCGTTCTCCCCGCGCAATCGTGGCTGCACAACCAACGCGGGGATTGGATATTGGTGCGACTGAGTATGTGCACGAGCAACTGCTCGACCAGCGCAAAAAGGGCGCGGCTATCCTGTTGATCTCAGAAGACCTGGACGAGATCTTAGCAATCGCAGACCGAATCGCTGTAATCTACGAAGGCAAAATTATGGATATTTTGCCGCGTGAGACTGCAACCAAGGAAGATCTTGGTTTGTTGATGGCAGGTGTCCATCCAGGTGAAGAGTTGGAGACCGGCAATTGTTAGTAAGTCTTCCAGACACACTAAACCCCCAAAAAAATCTTTGACAAACCTTGTATAAACCCAATAAAGTCTTGGGAATATGTATAGAATTCTTTCAATGAAGAAGTCGGAACTTATTTTCACATCTTTAAAAAAAGCAGCCAGGGCGTTGATTACTGCCTGCCTTATGGCTTTAATCATCCTTCTTTCTGCAGCCCAGGCTCAGACTCCAACCCCGGAATCTCAACCCATGATCGCTTCAGAGGCTGAAGCGGATGCTCTCTGGCAGGCGTACCAGGCACATTACCAGCAAAACCTGACAGGTACTTCAGACAACCCGCTTGTGACATTGTTTGAACCGGTTCTGGATACAGCTTTCATCAGTGCTGATGGCAAAACTGCGGTCCTCTGGCTGGCGTTAAAAGATTTTAACAGACGAATTTTAGCGACCGAACCGGGGATAGTCTTCGCGCTTCGGCAGGGTGATGGATGGCAAATCGTACTATCTTCTGATAAGGAATGGACTGAGATACAGGCTTCTCTCTCTGAAAGCTTCCTTCCGGCTTCCTTTCAATCCGCACCCGAAAACGTTCCGGATAACGCGCTGAATGCTCCCCTGACTGGCTACTATTTACCTTATGTAAAAGGCACCGCGCACAGACTGGAAGGCTCCATCCTGCATTTTCAATACTACCCTGCGCTTGGTTACCCCAGTTGTGATATCAACAACTGTCATTACGCTTACGATTTTACAGATGCCGGTCATTTCCCCATGGTTGCTTCCAAGGCAGGGGTTGTGGCTGCTTCTTACGACGGCTGTTTTGATGGCACCACAAACTGTACAAATTACATCGTCCTTCAGGACACGGTTGGGAGTACCTACCAGATCTATCTGCACTTGGCGCATAATACCATCCCCGATTACCTCACACCTGGGACCTTCGTTGACAGGGGTAAATACATCGGGGATACGGATGATACCGGATACAGCACTTCAGAGCATGTTCATTTTATGGTCGTGAACAGCTGGTGGTGGGGTAATGGCGGCTACCCATGGGGTTATTCCGCCGATATGCGTTTTGCTGATGTAACTCTCAACGGAGGAATTCCCCGCACTTGCCTGGAAGTTTCAGGAGTTTTCCCGTTTTATGACGGTGCATACAACTGCAATGGTGACAAACAGAACCCGACCAGCCCATTGAATGATTGGTTTGTATCCGGCAATTTAGGAGCCTCACCTCCCACAGGGTCTCTGACCCGCCCGGCTGCGGGTGCGACTGTTGCAGTTGGTGCCAACTCCCTGATGGATGTCACCGCTCAAACCAGCGATGACGTGCGGGTTGTAAAGGCGGTGTTAATTGCTAAGGTCAATGGAAAATGGAGAGAACTTGCTCCCCGGGTTACCAACCCAACTGCAGGTGGGATCTTTGATTGGGATGTGAATTTGTGTAAGGCTGGAGACCTGAACGGACCAGTGGATGTGGCAATAAAACTCTGGGATTATGAAGGCAATGTCGCGGAGTTGCTTTCGCTTCGCACGATCAACGTGGACGATGCCTGCCCCTATGGTGTATCTTTCCCCTTAATTATGAAATAGATCAGGGTTTTTGGAAAACCAGGACGACCCAATCTTGTTCGGGAAGTGTATCAATCAGGGTCAAGCCGGCCTTATTGGCAGCTTGGATGACGCTCTCAGCCTGAAAGTCCAGGATCCCGCCTAAAATCAGGATTCCACCTGGCGCTACTGTATCTGCCAGACCTGTTCCGAGCATTTTGACCAGGATATGAGCCAGAATATTGGCTAAAACCACCGGAGCCTGGTTCAGGTCATCCATCCGTGCGAGTATGTCGGTGTGGGTGCCGACTTCGAAGGTGATCCGTCCTTCCATGCCATTCAGGGCAGCATTTCGTTCACAGGAAGGGATTGTCGTAGGGTCATAATCGACGCCTAATACGCGCTCGGCGCCCAGGCGGACAGCGGCAATTGATAAGATGCCATTACCACAACCTACGTCAAGTACGTTTTTGCCCTGGCAGCCGTACCTTTCGAGGGCAAGCAGGCAAAGTTGGGTCGATGGGTGCGTGCCCGTGCCAAAAGACATATCCGGTGAGATGATCACGGGAAGACGCTCGCCGGCCAAAGATCGGTCAACCCAGGCAGGCAGGATGATCAGGTTTTCTCCGAGTTCAAGCGGCTGGTAGCGTTCTTTCCAGGCTTCCATCCAGTTTTGATCAGCTATTACTTGAAATTCAAGTTTACCAAGCGGCGCAATCTGCCCCAGGTGCCAGATGGCTTCTTCAAGCTGCTGACGAGTCTGTTCTACCTGCTCGTCTATCGGCAGATAGGCAACTACCTGGGTGTCACCGGTTGGCCTTTCTTCATATTCTTGCTGATCAAATTTTGTTAAACTGTTGATCAATACTCCGTCAGGAGCATAGCGCGAAAAGACCTCGGCGACAGCTTCAGCAAGCTCACCGGAACAAACTAAAGACGCTTCCAACCAGTTGGATGGTTTAGCCACTGAATGCATCCTTTAACTTGTCAAAGAATCCACGTTCCTGGATCTTGATATCAGTGCCCATGGTCTTGCCAAGTGTAGTCAGCAGTTCTTCCTGCTGTTTGGTCAGACTTGTCGGTATCTGCACATTGACAGTCACCATTTGGTTGCCGCGCTCGTTACGGTTCAAAACAGGTGCACCCTTTTCTTTCATACGGAAGATGCGACCCGGCTGCGTTCCAGGTGGAATGCGCAGTTTCACATCGCCATCCACAGTCGGGACGGTGATTTCGTCGCCAAGAGCTGCCTGAGCCATATTGATATCGATGTCGAGCAAAATATCGCTGTCTTTTCGACGGAAGAATTTATGGGGAGCAACATCCAATTCAAGGTAATAGTTGCCATTTGGGCCGCCATTTGCACCGGGTTGCCCTTCACCAACCATGCGGATCTGATTACCATCATCCACCCCAGCTGGTACCTTCACTTTCATCTTCCGGGTCATGCGTTCCAACCCGCTTCCATGGCAATTTCGACAGGGGGATTCCACTATTTTCCCGCGACCGCCGCAGGTGGGGCAGGTGACAACCTGGACCATGGAACCTAAAAAGGTTTGTTGCACCTGGCGGACTTCGCCCTGACCTTTACAGGTTGCGCAGGTGACAGGTTCAGTGCCAGGTTCAGCGCCTGTTCCGTTGCAGACAGAGCAGCGCTCATTGCGGGTGACTTCTACTTCTTTTTCAGTCCCGAAAATTGCTTCTTCAAAAGTTAATTTCAGATTGCCGGTAATATCAGCACCTCTTCGGGGAGCGTTTTGCCGGCGCCGCGAATTGCTGGATCCACCAAAGCCACTCATGCCGCCAAAGCCAAACAAGGTTTCGAATAGATCTGAGAGATCCATTGTGGAGTAGTCGGGCATGCCCTGGGTGTTGACCCCTGAGAAGCCATAACGATCGTAGGCAGCCCGTTTTTCGGTATCGCTTAAGACGCCGTAGGCTTCGTTGATCTCCTTGAACTTTTCTTCGGCATCTTCTGCCTTATTGACGTCTGGATGGTATTGACGCGCAAGATCGCGAAAAGCTTTCTTGATGTCATCCTGACTTGAGCTTCGGGGAATGCCCAGCACTTCGTAATAATCTCGTTTCGCTGCCATAAAATACTTCTTTTCCTATAATTTCACACAAACACCTGGTGTGAACTTACGTTGGCACCAGGTGTTCTTATTCTAATGGATTATTACAAATTAATCCGCTTGTGTGTATTCGCCGTCCACAGTTTCAGGGTCTTCGGGCGATTCACCTTGGCTTTCATCGGCAGACTGACCTTCACCAGGCTGCTGGGATTGAGCTTGCTGCGCATAGGCAGCCTGACCAATTTCCTGCAAAATCTTCATCAGCTCTTCAACAGCGTTATGGATAACGCTGGCATCACTTTCATCCTTTACCCTGCGAACCTTGGTGATAGCTTCATCTACCCTGGATTTATCAGCAGCAGGCACCTTGTCTCCCAAATCTTTGAGGGTCTTTTCGGCAGTGTAAACGGAGTTGTCAGCAGTGTTGCGAGCTTCGATCAGGTCGCGTGCCTTTTGGTCTTCGTTGGCATGGTTTTCAGCATCCTGGCGCATCTTTTCGACTTCATCATCGCTGAGCCCTGATGAACCAGAGATGGTGATATTTTGCTGGCGATTCGTGGCTTTATCTCTTGCAGTCACTTCCAGAATGCTGTTGGCGTTCATATCAAAAATAACTTCGATCTGAGGAACACCGCGAGGGGCCGGTGGAATGCCGTCGAGGGTAAACTTGCCGAGTGACTTGTTGTCAGCTGCCATTGTGCGCTCACCTTGCAGAACATGGATTTCCACTGAAGTCTGGCTGTCAGACGCTGTGCTGAAAACCTGGCTGGCGCGGGTTGGGATCGTGGTGTTGCGTTTGATCAGTGGAGTGGAAACACCGCCTAAAGTTTCGATGGAGAGTGTCAGAGGGGTCACATCGAGCAGAAGGATATCTTTCACTTCACCGCCCAAAACACCTGCCTGGATTGCCGCACCAATGGCGACAACTTCGTCTGGGTTGACACCTTTGTGAGGTTCTCTGTTGAACAACTGGCGCACAGCTTCATTCACGGCGGGCATACGGGTCATTCCGCCCACCATGACGACCTCGTCGATGTCAGAGGGTTTCAAATTGGCATCGTTCAAAGCCTGTTGAACAGGTTTGAGCGATCTCTGAATCAGGTCACTGGTCAATTGCTCCAATTTTGAACGAGTCAGTGTGGTCACCAGGTGTTTCGGACCGGAAGCATCGGCTGTAATGTAGGGCAGATTGATTTCAGCCTGCATCGTGCTGGAAAGCTCAATTTTTGCCTTTTCTGCGGCTTCCTTGAGACGCTGCAATGCCTGGCGGTCTTCGCGAAGGTTGATGCCATTTTCCTTCTTAAATTCGTCTGCCAACCAGTCAATGATGCGCTGGTCGAAATCATCCCCACCCAGGAAGGTGTCGCCAGAAGTGGATTTGACCTGGAAAACGCCATCCCCTACTTCCAGGATTGAGATATCAAATGTACCGCCGCCGAGGTCATAAACTGCAATAATTTCATTTCGGTCTTTTTTGTCCAATCCATAAGCCAGTGAAGAAGCGGTCGGTTCGTTGATAATGCGCAGCACTTCCAGACCGGCGATCTTGCCGGCATCAACGGTGGCATTGCGCTGAGCGTCGTTGAAATAGGCAGGCACGGTAATGACGGCCTGATTTACCGGTTCGCCAAGGTAAGCTTCAGCATCGCGCTTGAGTTTTCCCAGGATCATGGCCGAGATTTCTGGGGCTGTGTAATCTTTATTATCCATCACAACCCGAGCATCCCCGTTTGGTGCGCTGTTGATCTTATAAGGCACCAGGCTCATCGCCCGCTGCACTTCGTTGTCGCCAATTTTGCGTCCCATGAAGCGCTTAATAGATGAAATCGTGTTCTCTGGATTGATGATTGCCTGGTTGCGAGCCACTTGCCCGACCAGCCTTTCACCGTTTTTATTAACGGCTACCACTGATGGTACGAGACGACTGCCCTCTGCGGATGTGATCACCACGGGTTCGCCGCCCATCATAACTGCGGCTGCTGAGTTGGTTGTTCCTAAATCTATTCCGATAATTTTTGCCATTATTTCTCCTATTTCGAGACCCGAACAAGTGCGGGTCTGATGATTCGATCTTTTAATTGATAACCGGTACGAACAACTTCGATAATTTCTCCGTCGCTGAATTGGTCGCTTTCTTCATGGGTGACGGCTTCCTGGTTGGTGGGGTCAAACATATCACCGGGTTTGAGTTTAATTTCGGTAACATGTTGAGCATCAAGCGTAGTCAGGAGTTTCTTGCGGATCAATTCGATACCTGCGATCCAATTGGCACAATCTGGTTCATTTGGTGCGTGATCGAGCGCCCGTTCGAGGTCATCCATCACAGGCAGAAAGATTTTGATGTGCTCTCCCAACAACCGGTCTGCCAAGACAGCATTATCCAGTTCTATGCGGCGTTTATAATTTGCGAAACTGGCGCGTTCTCGCTGTAGGCTGTCCAGGTATTCATCAGCTTTGGCAAGGGCAGCGTCAAGTTCGCTTTGAATACCGCTAACTTCGTCGAACAAATCTCCATGCTCCTGGTTTTCGTTGTTTTGTTTATCTTGTTCAGTCATAATATCCTCAAAATACTGTTAATTTACTAAGTTGTCAGAAACCAAACCTGACATCAGTTCGGCTACAAAGCGAACTGTACCGATTGTTTGGCTATAGGGCATGCGCATCGGACCCAGGATGCCGAGGGCACCTGAAAGCTGATCTGCCACGCCATAACGCGTCAGAATAACCGAACAATTTTGCAGCTCCTGCCAGGTGTTTTCACCACCGATCAAAACCTGTACACCGCCAATTTCCTCGCTTAGCACAGTTCTGGCTATCAGGTCATCGAGCAAGGGTCGTTCTTCCAACAATTTCAAAGGTGAATTCCCGTCTGAAAACTCAGGTTCAGCCAGGACGTTGGTCAGCCCATCCAAATAGAGCTCACCTGTAACCAATTTGCTTGCCAGTGTCATCTGGTCGGTTACTGCTGCCAGAACCTGGTTTACCAGTGGGTCATTGTTTGCCGGAAGGCTTTTAATCTGTTCTAGGCTGGTGTTCTCGCAGGCCTGATTTATTTGGGCAGCGATCTGAGAAAGCTGCTCCTGGTTGCGGAAATCGTCAAGCGAAAGTATTTGCTGCTGGATCTCGCCGCCGATCAAAACCAAAACCATCAAGACCTGGGAAGCGCGTGTAGCGATCAATTCGAGGTGTTTGAAAGTCACCTTTTCGCTATGGGGAGCGGTGACGATCGAAACTGCCTGTGAATGACTGGCAAGCACGGAAGCTGCCAGGGGCAGCCAATATTCCAGCCCCTTGCGGGACTGATAAAACTGGTGGCTGATGGTGTTGCGCGTAGCTGAAGACAATGAAGTATGCTGGCTTAGGTTGCTAACGTAATAGCGGTAGCCCTCTTCGGTCGGGACACGCCCGGCTGAGGTGTGAGGCTGACGTAAATAGCCAAGTTCAGTCAGGGTGTTCATTTCGTTGCGCACCGTAGCGGAACTTATTTTCAAGTTGTATTCGTTGATCAAGGTTTTAGACGCGACAGGCTGCGCCGTGCGAGTGTGTTCATGCACGACCAGGGATAGAATTACTTTTTGTCGGTCGGTTAATTTGTTCATTTTTCTCAACATTAGCACTCTCGAATTGAGAGTGCTAATTTCATCAATTTAATGTTACCATGCACAATTTTCTTCGTCAAGAAAAGGATAATCGATGATGGTTAATTTTATGTTAGAAGATGAAAAGGTTGTCATTCTTGAAGCAGCGACACGATTTGTACCATCGATGACTCTTAGCAAATGCAAATAGGTGTTGAAGCTCGGGATGGCGGAGTGGCGCAATCCGGCTACGTCGTGGGTGGGTCAAAAGGATCCGTTAGCCTGAATTTTGCGACCTCCCTCATTCCATCCGTCCCGCAGAAAAAGCCAAAGAAAAAGTTGCGGAGCTATATTAGGTCTGCAATTATCTGCACAACATGCCGGTCGATACCGCCAAAACGATACTTATATTCCTCGTCTCCGCGCATCATGTCAACCTCATTCAACCCATTCGCAATCGCCCACTGGATCAATTTAACGAGCAGCACCCAGCCTGGAGAGGCTTGAGAAAATTCAGGGTTCCAACCGGTGTTATACACCCATAACTTATTATCAAAAATAAAGTTCAGATATACTGCAGCTTGCTTTCCATCCAACATCAGGTTGGCCAGATTCAAACATCCGGCTTCCTGGGCTGCTCTCCCCAATTCAAGTAAAAATTGCTCTGTCAATGGAGTCAGGAATTTTGCTTTTTGTTCCTCATTGCGCATCAGTTCAATAAAGCGACCCATTTCACCATCGATGTCCGTGGAATCTTGCGAGAAGACCAATTCAACCTGGTGATCCCGTTCGGCGTTGCGCTCTTTCCGGCGGACTTCGTGACGCTGCTTCTTACTCAAAGATTGAAGATACCCATCCCAGCTGGATGGCAGCGGTATGCCTGGTGATGGCTGCAAAACAGTCAATTCAAAACTGCCTTGTTTTTCCCGACAAAGACTCTCCATCATGCTATTGGTTGGTGAATCTTTAAGAATATTCGCCAACTCCAATCGCTTCGTATTGAATTCCGGATTTTCATTAATAAAATCCAACAATTGGCTCAGGAAGGATTCCAGTTTGTCGGGAAGACAGATAAAATCGAGATGATCTGTGACCTCAATCTGACCAATAAAGCGAATTGCAGGCTCTGAACCGGCTTTATAGGAAGTGAAAAGCGGGGCGATACCGATCAGATCGCCGTTTTCCCTGGCTGTCACAATCTGCAACCTCGAATTTTCCTCAGGCCATTCACCCCCGCCCAGGGTCTGCCACCAATTAAACAAATACCAAAATTCCAGAAAAGGATAAACACGGAAACTCTTTGCCACCAACGGATCCCATTCAGGGCGAAGGGTCTCCCATTCTTTTTTACTCGTTATAAGGCTTAATTTCATGCACGAAATTATACCCGTTGGCACGGATTGTGTACTCATTGTTACAGGTATTATTGTATTTAATAGAGAAGGTGTGCTATGAAATTTGATCTGACGATTTTTCAACCCGATGGAAAACGGGCTTCATTGCTGGGGTTCGACGGTCCAAAACAGCGCGCCAGAGGCAGGGAGGCCGATCAGCTGATAATTTTTCTCACACCCAAAGGGACCTCTGACCCTGGTGTTGATCTGGAAGAATTGTCGAACACTTTTTTTAAGACGAGCGGCTCGGTCACCAACGCAATGCGGGTATTTGTAGATGAGCTCAACCGTTCCTTTTTGCAAAAAAACCACCACTTCGACCAGCCTGAATCCTGGCAGACTGCCAGCCTGTCAGTGGGGGTGATCCACCAGGATACACTATTTCTCGCACAGGTAGGAGCAAGCGAGATGCTGGTTCTTTCTGAAGGAATAATTGAGTCATTCTTTGATGAAACCCTCGATCAACGAGGGTTGGGTGTTGCCACTGTGACCAACCCCCGTTATTTTCAGCGCTCAATAAAAGGTAATGAGACCCTTGTTTTCAGCACGCCGATTGAGGAAGAGAGTGTTGAGGACCGTTCTTTGTTGGTAGGAGAACTGACTCTCAGATCGGAGGAGAACCAACCTTTGGGTATAGTGCAAATTAATGAGGGCTCCGGTCAGATCACGGTTTGCGGTCTTGAGACCTTTGATTTGGTGTCACTGCTGCCTTCAGACAGCGTCACCTCTGCTGAAGAAGAGAAGAGTGAACAGCCATTGGTCGTTCCCTCATTGGAGCAAAAGCTGGAAGAAGAGGACCATCAAGACGCAGGCTACGAATCCTGCCTGGCAGAAGATCTTTTTGGTCAGTCAGTGCTCTATACAGAAACTGTTGAAGAAGAAGTGACTGAAAAGTTGGAAGTCGACGAACAAGCCGCAGAACCGGAACTAATTGATGATAAAACAGAGCCATTCCAGGTTGAGCCCGAACAGGATGAACCGATTGAGGAAATTTCCAAAAAAAATGAACGTGAAAAACCAGACTTTGGGATCATAAAAGAAAAAGCCCTTCGGGGAGTAGCCGCTGGAGCTGGTTGGCTGCGGAAAGTGGAAGACAAGGCAGAAAGGACCGCTTCTGCCGGAAAGACCGCTGAGGAGAGTGAGATTATTGGAAATGTCAAAGAACTTTCTGCTTTGACCAAAGCGCTGATCGCCATCGTCGTTCCGCTGATCATTGTGGCGGTGGCGGCGCTCATTTTCTTCAACCGTGGGGAGGATAATGAATATGCCTACTACCTGGCACAGGCACAGGCTTCGGTGAACAACGCCGCCTTAATGCAAACTGAAGAGTTACAGCGGGAAGGCTGGGGACAAGCCCTGGTTTTTCTGGACAAGGCAGAGTCTTTCCAGGAGACAGACGAGATCAACAGATTGCGACTTCAGGCTCAGACTGCGCTCGATGAACTTGATGGCGCACGCCGACTGCAATACGTTCCCGCTTTTGCATCCAACCTGTACCCTGGTCTGGACATTGCCACCATTGTGTCTTTGAACAATGATCTCTATCTTCTCGACCAAGCCAGCGGTTCAGTGAAGTATCTGAGTCTTTACACCAATGGGTATCAGATGGACAGTGAATTTGTCTGCGGACCGGGCACTTACGATGGGGTCCAGGTGGGAGAATTGGTCGACCTGATCAATATCCCATTGAATAATCCCGCTAAAGCTCCTGTGATGGCGATTGATGGCGCAGGGAATCTTCTCTACTGCTCGCCCGGATCAAATCCGGCGGCTGTACACTTACCGACACCAGAGATTGGTTGGTCTGACTTGAAGCGGATGGTTTTTGACAGCAACCGGCTTTACATTCTGGACCCTGGCAACAAGGCGCTTTGGATCTATCGTGGATTTACTTCCAACTTCAGCAATGCACCTGTTGCTTATTTTGACGAGGAACTGCTTGAGCTCGCCGACGCTGTCGATTTCGAAGTGGAGGGCGAGGAGTTGTTCCTGCTGCATGCCGATGGACGCAGTTCATATTGCCT
This sequence comes from Anaerolineaceae bacterium UBA5224, assembly GCA_002409365.1. Lineage (GTDB taxonomy): Bacteria > Chloroflexota > Anaerolineae > Anaerolineales > Anaerolineaceae > Mesolinea. The sequence continues at coordinate 49,457 of DHUW01000050.1, forward strand.
GGCTTCCTTTGTCTCAGGTTTGACCACCTGCGATGATCCTTATCCTTACCAGGATGCCGGTACCAGCGGTACAAATGTCGATTTTGCCACTCTTAAGTTTGAACAGCTGGCTTATTCACCACCGCCTGATCCTTCGATTTATTATCTCGAAGCTGATAAAGCCGAGCTTTACCAGTTCAGCTTGCGACTGAACCTGAACAAAGTGCTGCGTTCAGGATTGAAGGCAGGCACCTTGCCGGATGGCGGAGCAAGTGCCTTTTATGTCGGCCCTGACAGGAAGGTTTTCATGGCATTTGGGAGCCAGCTCTATTATGCGGTTTTACCATAAACAGGCTGCACTATTACGGTACAATTCTGACCATGAAATTGAGCCGATTGCTTGACCCGCGTGGAACTAAATACGCCTATATTCTTCTTGCCATGATATTGAATGTTGCCTGGGCTCTGCTCTTTTTCAGCCTGATGGACTCAATGATGCTTCGGTACGGCGATTTGATGCAGGGGGTCGATACCACCCTGATGTTGGGCATTTTTCTTGGCTCACTGACCATTGGCTTCCTGATCACTCTATTGGCAAAAGACCGACGTGGTCCCACTTATGGGATTTATGGTGGAATCGCCGGATTGGTTGTGATCGTGCTGATGACCTGGAAGAGTGGTCTATTAGCTGCATTGGTGGGTTTTATGGCAATTTTTGGCGGGTTTAATGGCGGAACACTGGGCGAAATGTACCAGCAGGTTCAGCGCAGGAAAAACAAGAAATAAATTGCTGCAGGGTCACTTAATCTTTTTGCTCCAATTCCCTCACCCCCTTTAATTCCCCCT
>DHUW01000050.1:50535-51924 GCA_002409365.1 Anaerolineaceae bacterium UBA5224
AATCAATTAATCGGGTTTCGCCCCACTTGTCGGCAGCCAGGGCATCTTCGGACCATCAACTCCGAGGAGTTCTGCAATGGCAGCACGCATCGCCATTCGATCGTCCCAAGGATATTCTGTGTTGATAAAACACATCGACTGCTCGTGTCCCTTCCCGAGTGAGATCACCAAATCTCCCGGTTCTGCCAAAGAAATCGCTTTGCGAACTGCATCTCCACGGTCAGGGATACGCAAAAAATTCTTACCTTCAATACCGCCTGCCGAAATCGCCGCATCTGCCATATCTTGCAGGATGTCATCCAAAGACTCCGTGCGAGGGTCTTCCGCTGTCAGGATGATCATATCGGCTCGTTTGATCGCTTCAACTGGCATCATCTTGCGCTTTTCGCGGTCGCGCAAACCTGCCGAACCAAACACGGCAATCACTTTGCCCTGCGTGAGCGTGCGGGCAGTCTCAAGTGACTCTGCCATGGCATAAGGGGTGTGGGCAAAATCGACGATGGCGATAAAATCCTGTCCCAGGTTGATCCTCTCCATCCGTCCGGGAACACCTTTCTGCGTGGCTAAAGCGCCCACAGCCACATTGGCGGGTATGCCCAGCCCCTTCACACAGGTCGCCAACGCTGCCAGGATGTTGGATACATTGTAGATACCAATCATTGGGCTTTTTACCTTATAGACTTCGTCGTCAATATGGCAATCGAAGCTGAGCTCGGTAGAAGTATTGACAATATTCTCAGCCCACAGATCCGCCTCGTTCAGGCGCGAATAACTGAGAAATCCCGGAGGTGAAACCCGTTTCAAATAACCGTAGGAGCGGTCGTCCTTGTTCAAAATTGCCAGGCGAGGGTTGCCGATCTTTTTTCGGGAGGTCAGCCATAAACTCTCAAACAAGAGCCCCTTGGCTTCAAGGTAATGCTGCCAATCGCCGTGATAATCAAGGTGTTCGTGGGTCACATTTGTGACGACGGCAATGTCAAATTCGCTGGCAATTGCGCGCCCCTGTGCCAGCCCATGCGAAGTGCTTTCCAGAACGCAATGGGTCATGCCGGCACGTACCATCTCTGCCAAATAGGCCTGAATCTCTGGTGAATCGGGTGTGGTCACGTGGAAACCGGTATCGATTTCCTCGTCACCAATCAGAGCGTTCACGGTCGAGATCAGACCGACTTTGACAACAGCCTGCGTGAGGATGTGATGGATCGTGCTGGAGGTGGTCGTCTTGCCATCAGTGCCGGTCACACCGATTATGCGCAGCTTGTGGGCGGGGAAGTTTTGGGTAGCGGCTGCCAGCCAGGCTAATGCCTTGTGCGGATCATCGTCAATTTGAAGGTAAGGCACGCTGAGGTTTTTGGGGTCAGGTCGGTTGCTGACAATCAGGGCAGCTCC
>DHUW01000050.1:52251-55724 GCA_002409365.1 Anaerolineaceae bacterium UBA5224
TTCAATTTTTTCAGACGCGGTGTGCGCATTTAATAACTCCTGAGTCCGTTTATTTTTTTGTTGATCATGAAGAAGAGCAGCACACAAAGGATGGCTATCACGACCATGACTAACCCAACGATGAAAGATACATTTGGGCTAAGCCCATTGGACTGCCTGACTTCGAATGGCAGTTCAAAACTCGCCTGGGGGGAGATGGCATAGGCACCATTGAGGTCACTTCCGCCCAATGCCAACTGGATCACCGCCTCAACTTCACTCTGTAAGATCGGTACGATATTCCAGGAGACGTTTTGGCGGCCTTTCTCAAGCGGGATCAATACCCTTTTTTGGGGGGTGATGACGCTGTTGTTGGCACTAAAATCTGCATCGAAGATGTAGCCAAGCGCCATGTTTTGCTCCAGGGTCGCGTCAGGTTCGAAAGTGAGAGTGATCGTGTTTTGTTGGTTGGTGAGGAGCTCTGTTGGGTAGTTCACCATAACCTTTAGCGTTCCAGCGCTGCCATGTGCCCAATCACTCAAAGTGAGTGCCTGGCTGGTGGTTTGGGTGGTAACGCCGCGTTTGGCAATAAAAGCCACCCCCATCAAAAGCAGGGCGACAGCGAGGATCAGTAAGGTAATTGGTCTTTTTATTTTCATAATTTCTCGAGAATCTGTATTTGCTCCATTTTACCCTTGAACATGGAAGAGAGAACAAGGATCCGGGAACAGGGAACAGGGAACTACAAATAAGGTTCAATCTTTCCTGCTTTTATGTCCGCAAAATTAAACATACAATGGTAAAATAGGCAATACGAATTTCGGGGCGGTGGCGGAATAGGCAGACGCAACGGACTTAAAATCCGTCGGTGGTGACACTGTGTGGGTTCGACCCCCACCCGCCCTATATCGTGTTTTTCTCACTTACAAATGTGAAATGGATACATAAAAAACCACCTGGCAAAATTCAACACCAGGTGGTTTTTACTTTGTGCTTACTTCTTAATTAATTAACTATTTATTCAATGTTAATGGAAGAAAGATGTTGTAAGCATTGGAGAAGTTAGCAGTGATGTTTGCATTATCTGTAAAACTGAAAGTCAGGGGATTGGCTGTGCCGGTTGCGTCTCCACTCCAGCCTACAAAATGCCAGCCAGGAACAGGTGAGGCCGTCAACACGACCGTCTCACCGTAATAGTAAATCGGTTTGTTTGGTGATTTGGTTACGCTCCCAGCATCCAATGGATTGGTCAATACTGTCAGTGAATATTCATTCTGGGTGAAGTTCGCTGTAACGCTCAAATTGGATTCCATTGTCACTGTCAGAGGATTGGTATTGCCTGTGGCATCCCCTGTCCACCCGGTGAAGCTCCAGCCGGGATTGGGCACTGCTGTGATCGTAACCTCGTCTCCCGAGTGATAGGTGGGCTGATCGGGAACGCGGGTCACAGTTCCAGAGTCTTCCGGGGAGGCAGAGGTGTTTAGCGTAAAAGCGTCTAGCAAGAAGCTAGCTGTAATGTTCATGTTTTTGGTAATGGTAACTCTGAGAGGATTTACCATGCCGCTGGCATCGCCGCTCCAGCCGTCAAAAACCCAATCTGGATCATCCGAAGCAGTCAGGTAAACTACCTCACCCCAACCATAAGTTGGCTTATCCGGTACCTTCGTAACTGTACCACCACCGATGACCTCTACAGACAATGTCAAACTTGCTGGCGAAGACCCGTACTCATAAGCTCCCATATCACAGCGTGCGCCAGGGATGCTATCACCATCGATCGGACGAGTATAACCACGCCCGTCGACGACAGGACATAGTGTGGGATTGCCAGTGTCGATCGCCGGGCTACCTGCGCGGAGGGCATTCGTAGTAATAAAGCCTCCATTATTGGCCAGCGGATCTATTAGCGGGTCGCTACTGATGTTGCCTGTACCTCCATATATCCAGCCTTGAATATCACTATAGGTGATTGCTGGATTGATGGGGTAGATCTGGTTATTTGTGTTTCCCCAGATAATTGAGTTCTTAATGGTGGAGTATGCACTCTTATTGTAAATTGCCCCGCCGCTTGTTGCATTATTATGGAAAATAGTGACATTGGTCAGTGCAGGGTGACTGGTAGATTCTCCATTGTACATTCCCCCACCAATAGCAGCTGTATTATCGGAAATGGTCACATTGGTCAGGGAGAGTCCGCTCGAAGCGTTATAAACCGCGCCGCCATGGTATGTAGCATTGTTTGCAGAAAATGTGACATTCATTAAGTCAGCGCCGCATCCATCACAAATCATCCCGCCACCATAAGAAGCAGTATTGCCCCTAATGATCACATTCGTCAGTGTAGATTGTCCACCTGAGCTGTAAATTCCTCCGCCAGAAACACCAGAGTTTCCTGAAAAATCTATATATTCCAGGATGGGACTGCTGCCTGAGTTATACATTCCTCCACCAGCTGTTACCGCGGTATTATTTTCAAAAAGGGATGTATCAAGAACAGGGCTGCCGCCAGAGTTATACATTCCGCCGCCGCCATATCCAAGATCAGTTCCAGTAGCAGAATTGCCTGTAAACGTAAGATCAGTCATGATCGGGCTGCTGTTGGAATTGTATAATCCGCCACCCTTCCCTGCAGAATTATTCGAAAAGGTTACACCTGTCAGAACAGGATTGCTGGATTCATTGAACATACCACCGCCGCTACAGTAGAGCGGACTTGTATCCATTTTCGCCAGGTTGCCGCTAAAGGTGACGTTTGTCAAGGTGGGATTGCTATTAATGTTATACATTCCGCCGCCGCTGCTGGTGGTGTATCCATACACTTTATTCCCAGTAAAGGTAGTACCAGTCAAGGTTGGGGCACTGCCGGAGGTGTTATACATGCCACCGCCTTCGATATAGGCAGAATTACCCGAAAATGATCCACCGACCAAGGTCGGGCTGCTTGCATTGTTGGACATTCCAGCTCCCCTGGAAGCAGTGTTGTTCACGAAGGTAACGTTCGCCAAGTTGGGACTGCTCTCAAAGTTATACATTCCACCGCCACCGTTCGGTCCGAAAAGATAAGCAGAATTGCCGCTGAAAGTCACATTGGTCAGAGTGGGACTGCTGCCAGAGTTGTACATTCCGCCGCCTGTACTTTGATTAGTTCCTTCTGCTTTATTGCCAGAGAATGTGACAGTGTTCAGAACTGGACTGCTGAGAAGATTGTTCATTCCGCCGCCATTAATTCTGGCGGTGTTGGTGGTGAAGGTGACACCAGCCAGCGTGGGACTGCTTGTATCATTGTAAATTCCACCACCATGATCAGCACGGTTGGAGATAAAAACAATGTTTTCAAGAACAGGTGAACTGATGTCCCTGTTGTAGATCCCGCCCCCAAAAGTGGCAGCGTTTGCGCTGAAGATGAGATTCTTCAATGTGGGACTGCCACCTGAGTTGTACAACCCTCCGCCGCTATTATCTAGTGCGCCGCCATTGGCATTGCCGCCACTAAT
>DHUW01000050.1:55912-56034 GCA_002409365.1 Anaerolineaceae bacterium UBA5224
CCATCCAGAACGGCGGTTCCATCGGCCCCTGTGCTTGAAACCACGTGATAACTATTGTCATTTATGCTTTCCTGTAAAGCAATTTCCCCACTTAATGTGGTGACATTGGCAGCCCAATTCCT
>DHUW01000050.1:56274-57222 GCA_002409365.1 Anaerolineaceae bacterium UBA5224
ACCAAATGGAAAGTTTTTGTGCGGTCATTGGTGATGGTGGGCTTGTAAGTTCCTGATGCCACCCAAATCTGATCACCTGACCCCGCATTATAGATGGCTGTCTGCAATTCACAGGCATCCGCCCAGGAGTTGCAGTTTCCATTGCTGCCTGGTTTTACATAGAGAATGCCTGCCGATTTTTGGGGGTTTGCAGATATTGCTGAGACTTCGCCATCATATAGTAAAAAGGACAAGAATATCAAAATGATCACAAACGACACTATAATAGTTTTATTCTTCATGGGGACCTTTCAGATTGTTGAGTTGTAGACAAGAGCATTATAATTGTATTGCGCAAACTGAGTTATTGTTTCGAATATTATAAGGGACAAACGACTGTCTTTGTATAAAAATAACAAGGCAGGCAGATATTTGATCTAAGCCCGAACTTCAATCGCTCTATGCGAGACCTGCAAAAGATCTCTCCTAATTAAGACTATGAACTTTCCTGATATTTCATGCTGGTCACACTCACAGCTACTATACCGATATTACCATCCAGGTATTTATGTAGCTGTGAGTGCTGTGTTATGTCAAAGAGCAGTTCAATCATTAGCAAGACTTAAATCTCATCCTCATCGATGAAGGGCATTAATTGTTTCAGGATCTTCAACTTTCCGGATTTCATCAGATCCCGGGCGATGTCGGTCAGCACTTTTTCGTCGATGAACGGTGCCAGACCGACCAGGTAGCGCTCCTTCTGGTCAGTGTTCATCAGCCGCGCAATTCTGCCAAGGGTTTTTTCACTCATAAAAGGTGCCAAAGCGTTCAGGTATTGGGAATCCTTTTCTGAGTTGAACAGCCGTTCAGCAAAACTGCTCAGGTCATCTTCGTCCAAAAAAGGCGCGAGCGCGATCAATTTATCAAAGCCGCCGGTCATCCCTTGCTGACGGTCGATCATACTTGCCA
>DHUW01000050.1:57465-58699 GCA_002409365.1 Anaerolineaceae bacterium UBA5224
CGCCAGGCGTTTCGAATTCAGGTGAGGCGCCAGGGCGATCAGGGTCTCCAACTGATATTCCTCAGTAGACGCTTTTTCAACTGCTTCTTCAACCTGCGAAGGTTTCATCAGCTCCACCACTTCAGCGACTTCTTCCAGGTTGATATCGTCAGACTGCTCAATGATCTTGTTTACGATTGTGGTCTCTTTTTCAGAACCCAACAACTCTTCCACATTCACTCCCAGAATTTGTGAAAGTTCCATCAACTTGGAAATATCGGGCATGGTGTTGCCCCGCTCCCAGTTGCTGACCGCCTGATAGCTGACAAACATTTGATCTGCTAATTCCATCTGGGTCATGTCTTTGGCTTTGCGCAGTGCGGCGATCTTTTTACCAATGATTTTTGTGTCAAACATAGTTACCTCTTCTTCTTTAAGTATATTTTAGTAGAGCCTGGGAAAAAATAACTTCTTTGTATTTCCTTCAGCTCTACTATTTGATTACTGACGTTTTATCTGTTCAACTGGGTGAAAGGACTGGCTGCAAATGCATTGTTTACCCTGTAAAAGTCATCACTCTTGATAACATTGATTCTTCCTTCCAGGTCAGACAGATCTTTTGCCTTAATGGTCAGAGCGTTCAACCCATGGTTTCCTTTTTTCATAGTGGACGAGTGGCTTTTCCCAAAGAGGAAAGAAAATAAATTGATTTTGTTGGTTACTAACATTTCAAACTCCTTTTTTTACTCTGTCCACAGTGTACGACCTGGAAGGCAAAATTCCTATCAAGCAGCGCTTGAAATTGTCCATTTCAAGCGTTAATTGAGTTTTTCTGTCATCGCGAGCGCTAGCTTAGCATCCGGCACGCAAGCAGCCCTAAGGGAAGCCCAGCTTTTTTTTGTCATCGCGAGCGTAGCGTGGCGATCTGCTGTCATCCTGAACGAAGTGAAGGATCTTATCCTCCCACCTTCAAGATTCCTCGCTGACGCTCAGTAGATAATCCGTAGGGCGGAATGGCGTTCTGCTTGCCCTGCGCTCTTTTCGCAAAGTCCGCCATTATTGTGGTAACTATCCAGGTTGCTTTGCAAGACCGACGATAACGAAGAGGTTAAGCCCTCCCCTGAGGGGAGGGTCGGTAGCCCCCATTTTTGGGGCGTACCGGGGTGAGGGTCTCAGCAGGAGAGAATCCGTTCCTTTTTTTTCTGTCATCGTGAGTATAGCGAGCGTAGCGTGGCGATCTGCCCAAGACCGGCGA
>DHUW01000043.1:0-986 GCA_002409365.1 Anaerolineaceae bacterium UBA5224
ACCATTGACAGGGTGGACAAGAATCCGAGTGGTGAAATACAAGTAATCGATTACAAAAGCGGGGTCAGTAACCTTTCGAAATCAGATCTGATCAACGGGCGCAGGTTGCAGATCACTATTTATGCCATGGCAGCGCAAAAGGCTTTGCGCCATGGAAATGTTGTTGACGGTTTCTACTGGGTTATTGGGGGAAAGCAAAACCAATACCTGCAATTGTCGGGTTTCGAGCATGAAGAGTTTAAAGGTCTGGATGGAGCTTGTGAAATCCTACGAAAACATCTGCGAAAGATTGTCACTGGAGTAAGAGCCGGGAGATTTCCGCCTAAACCCCCAAAAGGAAGTTGTCCTTCTTATTGCCCAGCTGCAGGGTGGTGTTGGCGTTATCAAGCAAAGGTGGGGTAAATCATGACAGATCCCAGAATTGTAAAAGTCCTGAATGTCTTTCACAAACTAAACTCTGACCAGCTTGACGCAGTAAGAGAACGTGGATGTGACGTGGCGGTAACAGCCGGCGCGGGTAGTGGAAAAACCTACACCCTCGTGGCGCGTTATGCCACGTTGCTTGCAGAAGGAATTTCCCCCAGGCAAATTGCAGCAATTACCTTCACCAAGAAAGCAGCCCTGGAAATGCGTTCAAAAGTGCGAGATGCGCTGATAGAATTACAAACCCAGGCAAAAGGCGATAGCGAGGAACTCCAAAAATGGTCTGATCTTGCGGCGAAAATGGATTCAGCACGTATCGGCACGATCCACAGTCTGTGTACTGAAATCTTGCGTGCCTTCCCAGCCGAGGCAGGAATCGACCCCCGATTTGAGGTAGTGGATGAGGGCGTGAGTAAGGCTTATCAACATCAGGCAGTGGAAGATACTCTGAAAAGCCTTGTTGCTATGGATCGATTTTTGCCTCTATTGAAAAACATCAGTCTATCTACCTTAAGAGACATTCTGCAAACACTATTGGAGAAACGTTTTGATTCTGTAGAGGT
>DHUW01000043.1:1248-1600 GCA_002409365.1 Anaerolineaceae bacterium UBA5224
GCAAGCCTGATTTTCAAGAACCAATCCGAGAATTGAAGTCGATGTCAGAGGCAGCCCTGATTGCTGATGGGGGAGAGAACCTTGCTGGTGTCCTTCTTGAGGTCAGGCGATTATGGATGGATGCCGAAGCAGCTTTAGAATGTGGAGACCCCGTCACCTGTGCAGTGGTGCTGCATGACCTGCGTCGGTGCCTCACTCTTTCTGGCAAAATGAGAGATTGTGATTCAAAAGAGATTTACGCAGCACTTAAAACTAATTTTGATCTCTACCTGAATCCACTCACAGGCGGTAAGGAAAAATCTGACGGGTATCCTTTAGTAGAGACAGAAAATCTTTTTGAGCAACTCCTTCC
>DHUW01000043.1:1801-13174 GCA_002409365.1 Anaerolineaceae bacterium UBA5224
CCTATTGGAAAACGATCAGGCATTAGATTTTGATGACCTGGAATATCGGGCACAACAACTTCTGAAAATTCCTAAGATTCGTGAATACTGGCAAGGCGAACTGCAAGCGCTGCTTGTCGATGAATTCCAGGACACCAACCGGAGGCAGCAGGAAATCGTACGGGCGTTAACCAGTTCTCAGGGTAAGTTGTTCATGGTGGGCGATCCACGCCAATCAATCTATCGTTTCCGAAAAGCAGACGTGACCGTTTTTAGGTCAGAGGAAGCACGCATAAAAAAGGAACAAGGTCACGTGATCGATCTCAAACGTACCTACCGTGCGCATGCTCCTCTGCTGGATGCGACTGGCAACCTGTTAGCAGGAGTGATTAATGCTGAGAGAACTTCAGCACCTGATTATTACATCCCTTACACGCCTATGGTCGCGGACCGGGATGATCATGATAAAGGTTACAACTCACCTCACGTCGAATTTGTTTTGGGTGGGGGAGAGGACGCAGAGTCAGCCAGACCTCAAATGGCCAAAGCACTGGCAGCCCGCCTGATTGAGTTAAAGGCGGAGAAACAATTTCTAAAGTGGGATGAAGTTGCATTATTATTCCGCGCTTCATCTGGATTCCCTTCCTACGAAGAAGCTTTTGAAGAAGCGGGTATTCCCTTTGTGACAGTGGCAGGCAAAGGCTTTTATGACCGTCCGGAGATCCGTGACCTTATAAACATATTGCGGGCAGTGGCTGACCCGATGGATGATCTGGCATTTGCCGGGCTATTACGCTCGCCGGCTTTTGGGCTTAGCGATGCCGCCCTTTACTTGCTAAATCAAACAGGTCAACCTTACTGGACAGCGCTGCAAAACGACGCGTCAGCGCTTTCAAGCGCTGATCTGGTCTCGGTAAGACGAGCGCGGGAAATTTGCGCAAACCTCATACCGATGGTCGATAGGATTCCGGTGGGGGAGCTGCTAAAACTGGTAGTAGACACGCTGGATTATCGTTCGCTGCTTGCAACGGCCGATAACAAAGGGGGCGAACCGGCTGGAAAAGTGTTGGGTGGCAGGCTCTGGCGAAACGTGGATAAGCTACTGCTAGATGCTCGCAAGACCGGACAAGTGAGTGTGAGAACTTTTCTGGATACACTCGAGACCTTGAATGATGCCGGCGCTCGAGAAGGGGAAGCTCCTGCGGAGGCAGATGGTAGCGCAGTCTTGATGACTATTCACAAATCCAAGGGGCTCGAGTACCCAGTAGTGGTGTTGGCGGATGCAGGCCGGACGCGTAGAGGTCCAAGTGAAAATGTGTATCTTTTCAACGAATTAGGCGTCACATTCAAAATGGAACGATCCCCCATGCTGTATAAACTGGCCAAAGAATTGGACGTGGACCAGGAGAAATGTGAAGATTTGCGTTTACTCTATGTTGCCCTTACACGAGCCAAGTCCAAGCTATTGATCAGCGCCCATTGTATGCCGAATGAGAAGGCAGGAATTGCTCTTAATCAATGGGCAAAAGAACTTGTAAGTGCGACCGGTGTGGCAACCCAGGAAATTGCGAAAGCAGCGGGCAAACCGTTTGAATCCCCACTGGAAATAGAATATCCACTGCGATTCTGGTGTGCGCTCAAGGATAATCCTATCTTGATGCCTGATTTACCAGACCCGGAAAGGAAACCTATCCCAATCAATAATCAGATTGCTCTCTATCAACCTATCGGAGGCTTCCTTGCAGTAAGTTCAGAAGTAGATATAAGTCAAGGTTGGCAAATCACACAACAAAAAGGGAACATTCCCGGAACTATCCTGGGCAAAATTGTGCATAAAGCCATCCAGCGCTGGCTCTTCCCTGACGATCCGCGACTAACCGCCATGTTGGAGACGGAATCGTATAGCGCAGGCTTGGTGACCTCCGAACAACGCCGGGAAGTGACCGAGCGTGCAACTGAATTACTGAATAGGCTGCAAGCCCATACTTTGTGGAAAGAAATCAATCTAGCACAGGAACGTTATTCCGAATTGCCTTATTCCTACTTAATCAATGATACGGTTGAGAACAGGGTCATTGACCTGCTTTACCGGGATGCTGGCGGCTGGCACATTATTGACTTCAAGACCGATCCTATCCATTCTTTTGCGCAAAAAGAGCACTTGATCCAGGAGTACGCTCCTCAGGTTGGTAAGTACAAGGCCTTTGTGGAATCCAAGTTGGGCATAAGCATGAGCGGGCAGCTTTGTTTCCTGGACGACCAGGGCGAAGTTAGCGTCGTGGACGTGTGAGGTGCTAAACAAATCACGTGATGGAATGCGCAACATTACCTATCAAGAAAACAAGATGAGGTGAGCATGACCCCTAAGATAGCTCCAATCACATCGAACATGGAAAAGAAGACCGCCTACCAGATTCAAATGGAGCGTTTCAAGCGTGCCAAGGCAGGGGGCTTTCAACTCGAAGCGATATTCATCCTCTACGCGCTGATTGAAGATCGCCTTTCAGCGTTCTTGTTCCATGCTGGGATTACCAACGCCACCCGAGAGAAGATAACCAGGAATGGCAAGGTTCGTCCCCACTTAGACAGCGAACTCACTGTACTGAGTGCCAAGCAACCAAACATTCGCAACGTGAGTGCCAAGATCAAATTAATCAAAGAACTGCTTGCCTGGTCAATGAACTACACCGTCAATGAACCTGCCCGCAATTACAAGGATGCACTCTGCAAACAGATCAACCGGACTGCCGGGAGAGATCAGATGATAGAGACGTTGATCAGGATCGAGGGCTGGTGTGCCAGCAGGAACGAACTCGTGCACGCGCTACTGAACAAAAAAGTTGAGGACCAAGAGAAAATTTTACAGGATTTAGTTCATGAAGGTGAAGCTTGTAATCGTTCACTGCAAAACTTTGTCAAGTCTTTCAAGGTCAGAACCACCTTGCGCAAACAATTCAACATTCAGTAAGGGAAGTTGGGAAAAACAAAATGAGCTCGGACCAAAACAACAACTCAGGGTGTCTTTTTCCTTTTGGGGACGACTTCCTGCCGATCTTTATGTTCTTCTTCCACGTCAACCAACCAAACCCTGGCGAGCCTTCCTTTGATGACGATGATGAGGACGAGGAGCAGGATGACGATACTGATGGCGGAAATTAGTCTAATAGCAATATTCATTTCGTTGGAAATGCGATAAAGTAGAATGAAATTTTTTAAGGTATTAATTATTCAATACTAAAACATGAAAAGGAGAGGGTAAGATGAGCAACAATTTTGATGATGATTTTGATGATGATTTTGAAGACGAAGAAGAAGGCGGTCCAGCAGGTGAGACCTTCGAAGAAATGCTCATGAGACTGGCTGCCAGCGGCAACCTCACTACCAGACATGTTAGCGATGACGGCGAAGAGGGCGAGAGCCATGAAATCAGCGTAGCAGACTTTCTAGCACAGATGTCTGGCGTTTCTCAAAGTGAAAGCGACGAAGACGAAGAGGACGATGAAGATGATGAAGACAGTGGTAGGCAGAATCTTTTCTTCGGCATCGGTCAGAATGGCGAAGTAACTAACATGACTGATGAGGAGGGTGGCTTCTCCTTCTCCTTCACCCTTGACCAGGACGGCGAAGATGTTCCCGAGGTCAGATGCCCGAAATGTAATAAAAAAGACACCGATGTCCTGGATTGGGATACTGACACCTACAAGTGCAATTCCTGCGGGCACGAATTTGTTCCCGAGATCTACAAAGTTCTGGATACCGCTGAAGATTACTTAAACCGAGCCTGGCGCAACTTCAAAGAAAGGAACTACAAGCGAACCATCAAAGACGCCACAAAAGCAATAGCTCTGGATCCCAACTTAACGCTTGCCTATACGATTCGTGGTAAAGCACTTGGGGCAAGAGAAGAATATCAAGAGGCAGAAAAAGATTTTAGCGAAGCTATCCGAATTTCTCCTGATGACGACAACGCCCATTTTAGTCGTGGCGAGACCAGGTTATATCTGGAAAAATATGATGAGGCTATCGAGGACTTAAGCGTTTCCATCGGTTTTGACCCAGATTTTGCTGACACATACGTACATCGGGGAAACGCGTATTTTAAAAAAGAGAATTATCCCCAAGCCATTGAGGATTTCTCAGAAGCAATAGAGCGCGAACCAGACAATGCCTCTGCCATCTTCCAAAGAGGATATACCTACAGCATGCTCAGTCAAGACGATAAAGCTCTTGCGGATTACAACACGGCAATCGAGTTGAATCCGGATGATGAGGATTCGTTTGTTCGAAGAGCAGAATTGCATGAAAGAAATGGCCGCTTTCAAGAAGCCATCACGGATTACAAGAACTTTCTGCGCAGCGCTGGTGGTGAACCTGACCCGGTAATAATCGAAAGGATCAAAGCCCTTCAACTCAAGCTTGATCCGAATGCGGAACCGGTAGCGTTTGATCCTGATGAGGAAGTGTCCATCTGGGAAGATGTAACATTGTCAGAGGATTCGAAGGTATACCGGTCAGGGGAACATGGTGAGAAGTTGATTGAGCAAGGTGATTTTGCAGGGGCGTACAAGGAATTTTCTGACTTTATCGCCCATCAACCAAAAAATGTTTCGGCTTACATCCATCGCGCCTGCGTCAGTTTCGCGGCTGGTAATTGTGAGGGAGTCATTGAAGACTTTACCGGCGCAATCATCTGCGGTGCAGCTATTTATCCGCAAAAGGGCCCATTTTCCGATTCAGTGGATCCAAGATATGACCAAATTCATCTCCTCAGAGCGTTATCTTACGCTTTAGCTGGTCAAGAGGAGAATATTCTTCCAGACCTGATCGCTGATGCCAAATCCAATTTTGATAAATCATACACCAGCAAGAATTGGTCAAGGCGCTCTTCAAACTTGACCGCCAACGATGCGGCAGCTGGGAAGTTTGTACGGATGGTCTTAAAAGAAACCGAAAATAATCGCACACCTGTTCAAGACGCTTTGTTGGCACGCCTTACTAACAATGTGGAAGATTTTGGAACAGCTACTGAATTATTGGTACAAAACGATCCTCAAAACCCGATCTTGATATGGGCGTTTGGCCTTAACCAAGAGGGTAATGAAGACCATCCGGTCATTTGGGATGTACCCCTCAGTTATCCGGACGACAACGCAGAGATACAATTCGTGCGCGGGCTCAAAAGCATGACTGCTGGTGAATTTAAGCGGGGAAAAGAATTAATGGTCGAGGCCATCAGATTGGACCCAGATAATGCTGAGTATCATGAAAAATTAGGTGTTTTCCTGGCAAGGGCAAATGAACAGGATGACGCAATCGGTCACCTAACGAAAGCGATCGAATTGAATCCAAATGCTAAAGACGCGTATTTCTATCGTGGTATCGTACACAAATTCAGGGATGAATTTTCTGAGGCTCAGGCGGATTTCCTTCAAGTAATTGAACTTGAAAGCGCTCCAGGAAACACTTTCTCAGAGGATGCCCGACAACAAATCGATGAACTCAAGGCATTGGAAGCGAAGAAGGAACATTTTCAGAATTTGAAAGCCAAACAGAATGAGCCTCTCGAAACCGCGGCAAAATACATTGAGCGAGGTCAAACCTACCTAAAAACTGGCGAATGGGAGAAAGCTTATCTGGACTTTGGCGAGGCCATCAGGCTTGAACCGACCAATGCCGAAGCCTTCCGTTTTCGCGGAGCATCCCTTTACAAAATGGGAGAGGCTGAATTAGCAATAAAGGATTACAGCCAGGCAATCAAACTTGACCCTAATAACAGCGACTTACACCTCAGCCGAGGCATTCTGCAGGCAGATTCTGGCGATTCCGATGACGCTCTGGTGGATCTCAACGAAGCCATTCGATTGGACCCCAGCAATGCCATGGCTTACCATATGCGCGCAAAGGTGCATGCTGAGGCTTGGTACGATGGGGACAGCATCGACCAGGCTACTGATGATTTTGAAAAAGCCATCGAGCTCAACCCCAATGATCCTCAGGTTTACGTCTCAAGGGCTGAATTCTGGGGGCAACCCTGTTTCCGAGGCGCAGAGGACGATGCTCTTGCTGATCTTGATCAGGCCATCTGCCTGGCACCGGACAATGCCGAGTACTATCTGGCGAGATTCAAAGTCAAAGCCAAGCTAAACGACGCTACTGGCGCTTCGGAGGACCTGACCAAGGCCTTCCTGCTCGATCCAAGCAATGAAGAGGTAAAGGAGTCAGTCCAAAAATTGACCTCTGGGAGCGACAAAGCCCAGGCTGCGATTTTCGCCCAAAGTGGACTCGACAAATACCAAGGCGAGGATTATGAAGGCTGTATCCATGATATGTCAGAAGCAATCAAAAATGATCCAAGCACAGAAGTCTACTTCAGCTTACGCGGCCTTGCTTACAATCAATTGGATATGGAGGATGAGGCTTTGTCAGATTTTTCAGAGGCAATAAACTTGGACACAAAGAATGATGAAATCTTTTTAAAACGCGGAATTATTTATGCTGAAAGAGATTTACCTGATGAAGCTCTTGGTGACTTTGATAAGGCAATTAGCCTGGGATCAGAAGAACCGATCGTATTTCTCCGGCGAGGTTTCTTGTATTTGGAAAAAGAGTTGATTGATGAGGCCATTAATGATTTCACAAAAAGCATTGAATTGGATCCAAGCTTAATGTCCTATGTAGCCCGTTCAAATGCATACCTCCAACAAAAATCCTACGATCTTGCCATTTCTGATATGTCCAAAGCAATCGAGCTAGATCCGGGATATGACAATGCTTACCTGCAACGAGGATTTAGCTATCAACAGCTTGAAGATTACAAATCCGCTACTGAGGATTATGAGGTGTATCTTCGGATTACTGAAGATGATGATTTCCGAGAGGAAATAACTGAATTGATAAAGGAGTGGAAAGATAATGAGGCTCCAAATTCCTCTCATAAAAGGGAAGAGGTTAATGTTGAGAAAAAACAAGATTCCACCTTAAATGATATTCAGCAACCCTCCCCAGAAACTCAAAAAACTCCACTCTCGATTACCGAGACCTGGATGCAAATGGGAAAAAACGCGCTTGAGAAGGGGCTCTACCCAGATGCAGTTCTGAATTTCGACAAGGTGATCAAAAAAGAGCCCTATAATTGGGAGGCAACGATTTACTATTGGCGGGCAGTTGGTGGCCAAACTGACTTCGAAAATGAGGCTTGGGATATTTTCTTTGAGAATATCAACCAAATCAAAAGTTATATTTTAAATCGCCTTACCGGTAATGAACGCCAAGAAGCTCTATTACTCATTGCTGAATCAGTTCACTGGTACACAGATCTATTTATGAACCTTGTCAAAGAACGCCGCGACAAACGGCTCTACGATCTTGAAAACCAGGCAGACATCAATACTCTGCTTGGCAGCATCAATATGTTCTTCGGAGGAATAGGTCGCTTGGAGGATTCGCTAACATTCCTGGATTCGATGCAGGAAATAGAGTTCCAGGGCATTAAGCATGCGATCAATAAATCCAAAATCGACTGGATTACCACACTTTGTGAGCCTGTAAAAGCTCGGATGAGACCCTCAAAGGATGGCTTTGCCTACACAGGCATCCCTGATGATGTCCGGTTCAAATATATTGCCAAGTACGAAACAATATTGGATGAAATCGTTAAAGTTGAACCGGAGTATAAACCCGAAAAACTGATCGATCGCCTGACAGCGCCAACGAGCACGCAAGAAGCCCTTAACCGACCAGCTGAATTAGCCAAGAAGCAAATTTCAATAGACAAAGCAAGGCAAATCAGAATTGCTGAGTTTGAGAAACAGAAATACTGGGAAACGCATCCAGAAGAATATGCTGCATACTTGGAAGAAGAAAAGCGAAAAAAGGAAGAGGAAAAAGCCCGGGTGTTGGCTGAGGAGCAGCGTAATGCGGAGGCACGTAAAGCGCGTGCTTTAGCGGAACAAAAACGCAAACAAGAGTTGTTCGAAGAACGCAAACAAAAACTGCAAAAAGAGATTGATGAACACAATCTCAAACTCGAGGTGCTAAAGCGTGAGACTGGCAGTGAGATTGAGCGGTTGCGAAAAGAACGCGATAGCCTAGGCTTCCTGGCAATGGGCAAAAAGAAGGAGATTGACCAAAAGATCCATTCCTTAGAAAACCAGTTCTTAGACTTTGCCACCAAAGCCGAAGCACTCAAAAAACAGTTGAAGGATCTGAAACCTTAAGAAGCAAAACCATCAAGCAATCCGCCGGTGAAGTTCACCGGCGGATTATGGTTATCCTACGTTTGTAGTTTGAGGAATGTGTTTGAGCCAGGTGTACCGTGCTTGCATGTACGATTTCCAGTCCTGCATTTCCTCAGTTTCAAACCATCTGAAAAGATCTTCCGCATGCACGCTGATGAAACTCCCCTCATCTTTGACCAATCTTTTCCAGACTCCGGTTGATGTAGCCCCCAAGCCTATCAGCAGTGGCGAGGTGATCCGTTTGAAGTCGCCATTTGCATCCGGTGAGATGTGCAGCAGGCTGACTACATCCGCACCCATCTCGTGAGCATCTTCCATCCTGGCTGCAAGGAACTGCTGGCGCATGAATTGGTAGAACGGCTCGTAATAAAGCGCGTCGACACCTGGCAGCAGGTCCGTGTCCACGATGCAGTCCGGGTCATCAAACAGGTGCTGATAGATTTTCCGCCGGTCTGTGCCGCTTGTGGAAAATCCGAGGTAGCTGCCTCCGTAGGACTCGGTGTATTTCCACTCGATCAGTACTGCCTGCCGGATTTTATCCCTGTCCTCAAACATGACGATCGTGTCGGCGCTGGTGAAGTTCGCTCCGCGCGTGCGGTTACCGGTTTTGGACGCACGTTCACCCAGGTAATTTTCTGCCCCGATCCACTCAAAGGAAACGTAGAGTCCATCTTCAACCGGGATTATGTGGTCTATTTGCGGGAAAACCGATCTCAATAAGTTAGCCAGCTCAATGGGTTTATCCGTGAATGGAAACAGGAAATTGACACACGCGACCTGGGAGCTGCACAGGTGATTGCTCGGTTTTCCATTCTGACCCTGATGCCAGGCAATGTTGTGATTTGCGAAAAACGCCATGGCCGCTTGCCGGATTGGGGGAAAGAGGTTCTCCTCCGCGTATTCCGAGGGTAGGCAAAACGGGCGGGGCTTGCCTTTGAATAGACCGTCAACTTTAGCATTCTCTGAAATAGTATCAGAAAGGGCTTTAAACCGAATTTGTTTAGGTTTTTCGCTTTCGAGAAATTTACCCATTTAGGTTCACACTACGCGCTTTTCTCTTTTTTCCTGTTGGATCTCCCAAATTCTTTTTTGAAGCTCCACTTCTTCAGGTGTCCATGTGTGTTTTACATTCTCTGCGTGTCGTTTGACATCAACCCAGGTCCGATTAATCACGTTCGGTTGTTTTTCAGGGTCATCAGAATTGGGGTCACCCATGTGCCAGTATTTTCTATCACAAAAATAGAGGTATTTACTCCGATACTGATTGAATGGTTCAACAATGCCATATTTCTCGATGAAGACGATCAAACTCGCGTGATCATCTGTATCACACATGGCTTTGGTCGTGTACTCATGAGGCAAAGTTCGTGCATATCTCCAGGCAAATTTCCATTTTGCGCGACCGATCCTTCGGGATAAATCATTGTGTTCATCTTCTGGCACAGGCGATAGTCCCATCAAGATCATTAGACGAAAATCGGTATCTGGTTGTAATTCGTTCAAGTAATCATCCCAATTCCGAGGATTTTTGACCTTTGGTTTGTACAATTTATCCAATTCAGGAAAAGATTGATCACCGCAGGCTTCGATAATTTTACTTTTTTCGCCTATATTGATGACCCAAGCGCCATAACGGAAACCGCTTTTTTCATAGGTCATAGATCCCCCAAGACTTTCGACCAGAGCACGTACCAAACCATAAGGTTGATCTGACATTTCACCTCCTTGTTGTCTATATGTTGATTATACAGGGAAAATAGATGGGGTTACTCGCTAACCAACTGAGCCACCTGGTCCCCGCTAGCTTGCCACACACGTGGGGAGGGTTGCCCTCAGCTTGCTGCTTTCGCTTTCAATCTTGCTCCTCGAAGCCCTCCAAAACTGATTTCCTGAATGTATATTTTCTACTATTTTATATAGCTGCTCTCGAAGCTATATAAGAGACTTTCTGTGTCTATACTAATGATTTTTTCTTCGTCATTGACTAGCTTTTTCCAAACTTCAATCGCGGTTTTGATCTTCAGTCTGTCTGGCAATAATCACTTGACCGTTGTTTATGTATTAGCGCACCTCAATATCGAGGAGCTAATTCATGAATCGAGGAAACGACATGGAATTTTTCAATGAAGCAATCAATCTCCTGAAAATATTAGTCATTGCACTAGGGGCGGGTTTGTCCGTCTGGGGCGTCATCAACCTGTTGGAAGGCTATGGCAACGATAACCCTGGCGCAAAGAGCCAAGGGATCAAACAGCTTATGGCTGGGGGTGGGGTCGTACTGATCGGGATCCAACTGATTCCGCTCCTGGCAGGCTTGTTCGGATAAGCTCCTGATGTCCGGTCTGCTCGACATAATTGAGGAGGCGATCAGATCCTTTTTCATTGGCTTGATTGAAAGCAATCTGACGACCATGTTTGCCGATGTCAACGAGAAGACTGCTACCATCGCAGAACAAATCGGGCAAACACCGCAAGGCTGGAATGGCAACATCTTCAGTATGATCCGCTCCTTGTCAGAAACAGTCATCATTCCGATCGCAGGCATGATCATCACCTTCGTGCTCTGCTATGAGCTGATCTCGATGATCACCGAAAAGAACAATCTTCATGAAGGGGACACCTTCAGTTTCTTCAAATATTTCATCAAAATGTGGGTGGCGGTTTTTCTGGTCTCCCACACCTTTGATATCACCATGGCAATTTTCGATGTCGCCCAACACGTGGTTACAGCCGCTTCCGCCTTGATCAGAGGGAGCGCGTACATCGATATCGGTGAAGTCCTGGCAGCCATGATTGCAGCATTGCAGGATAAGGGCATCCCGGAACTGGCCGCGCTTTCCATGGAAACCCTCCTGGTCAGCAACGCCATGAAACTGCTCTCAGTGCTAATCACGGTGATCCTGTACGGACGCATGATCGAAATCTTCCTGACTTGCTCGGTTGCTCCGATTCCTTTCGCCACCCTGACCAATCGTGAATGGGGGCAGATAGGCAATAACTATATTCGCAACCTGGTCGCGTTGGGCTTCCAGGGCTTCTTCATGATGGTCTGTGTGGCAATCTACACGGTTCTCGTTCAAAGCATCGTACTCTCGGAAAACATCCACGCCAACGTCTTCCAGATAGCCGCCTATACCGTGCTACTCTGCTTCTCGCT
>DHUW01000043.1:13425-13744 GCA_002409365.1 Anaerolineaceae bacterium UBA5224
TGTTCCCAAAGACCTTAACCGGGTCAAAACAAAGGTGGCTCTCAACCTGACCCGCAGGCAATTGATTTGCTTCAGTGCCGCAGGATTGGTGGGGATTCCACTTTATCTGCTTACACGCAATGCGTTAGGAAACGACCTGGCAGCGCTGCTGATGGTAATGGTCATGCTGCCACTGTTTGCCTTTGCTTTATACGAAAAAGACGGCATGCCGCTGGAGACTTTCATTGAAAATTACATCCGGGTGCGCTTTCTCTATCCCCACATACGGCCATATCAGACCGAGAACTTCTATCGACTGATCCAGTCTGAAATCAATCAC
>DHUW01000033.1:0-694 GCA_002409365.1 Anaerolineaceae bacterium UBA5224
AGTGGTTTGAAAACCGATCTTGAAACGCTTCAGGTCTCTTTCAATGTGAATCTATTCACGCCCTGGTGGTTGATCAAAGCTTTCGTAAGGCAACTTCCTGAAGGCAAGGATGGAAAAATTGTTAATATCTGTGACGCCGGTATATTCCGTACCGCAACCGATCATTTTGCCTACCGGCTCACCAAAAAAGGATTAGGCGAACTGACCCGCATGTTCGCACTTGAATTGGCGCCAAATATCACGGTAAATGCCGTGGCACCAGGTGTCATGCTGCCTCTGGCAGGTTATGAAAACGCAGATATGGAACAACTGGCGGCAAGGAAGATACCCCTCAATCGAATCGGGTCACCGGAGATTATCGCCGAAAATGTGCTTCACATTCTCCACCAGGATTTCATGACTGGCACGATCATCCGAGTCGATGGCGGCGAGCATATTGTTTGAAAGTAGGAAATATGGATAAGATATTGATCAGCGGACTTGTCGCAATTGGTACTGTTGGCTTGAAAGAACCTGAGCGGGATTTCCCACAGGAATTACTCGTTGATATTGAGCTGGATTATCCCCTGGATAAAGCTGGGAAGAGCGATTCTATTGAAGATACGATCAGTTACTCGTATGTCGCAAAACTTGTTCGAAAAGAAGTACAGGAAAGCAGTTTTTACACCCTGGAAGCTCTGGCAGAACACCTTGT
>DHUW01000033.1:1009-18630 GCA_002409365.1 Anaerolineaceae bacterium UBA5224
GGGGATGCGATGTCTTTCTTCGTTGTTTGTCTTTATCTCTGAATCATATTCAGAAATTCCATACGGGTTTCAAGACGAGTTCTGAAACCACCCAGCATAGCTGATGTGGTCATGGATGCTTGCTCTTTCTTAACTCCGCGCATCATCATGCAGAGATGCTGACCTTCCATAACAATCCCCACCCCCCAGGGGTTAATGGTTTCCTGAATGAACTGTGCAATTTGTTGAGTCAGACGCTCCTGGACCTGTAATCTATGCGCAAACATATCCACAATTCTGGGTATCTTTGATAAACCAATGACTTTACCCCGCGGAATATAAGCCACATGGGCACGCCCAAAAAACGGTAACATGTGATGTTCGCAAAGACTAAAAAACTCGATATCCTTTACGACAACCATTTCGTCATAGTCTACTGTAAAGAGAGCCCCGTTGATCAACTTTTCCGGGTCAATCGTATAACCCTCAAGTATCTCCCCGTAAGCGTTGGCGACGCGGTGCGGTGTACGCAAAAGCCCTTCTCTTTGAGGATCTTCACCAACAGCAGTCAATATCTCTGTTACTGCATCCACGATTTTTCGCTTATTGATAGGTTTGTATTCAGTTATTGGGTTATCTTCAGGCGCGCTCATAGTATGACCTTTCTTCAACCTTATTGTAAAACAAAAAGCAGTCCAATTGAGTGGACTGCTTTCACAAAGTTACTTAAATTTACTTAATGATCGGGTCAATCAAACCGTAGGTACCATCCCGGCGACGATAGAGCACATTTACACGTTCGTTATCGACATTGTAAAAGACAAAGAAAGCATCATGCCCAAGGAGAATAAGTTGTTCAAGTGCTTCTTCTTCGTGCATAGGCTCGAGATTGAATGTCTTGCGTCGTACGATCGCTGGCACTACTTCTTCTTCCACTTCCTCTTCCACCGCTGGCGTAGTCTCTGGTTCAATCTCGCCAACACGTTTGCGCCAATGCTTGCCCTTAAATCGATCTATCTGGCGGGTCATTTTATCTACAGTCGCATCAATTGCAGCAAACATGTTGTCTGATCGCTCCTCAGAACGAAGAATAAAACCCTTACCTCGGATTGTGATCTGGGCAATATAGCGATCGGAAGCGTTCCGGGCTGTTTTAATATAGCTCAGGTCCACACGGCATTCTCCAATATCGTTCAGGAATCGTTCAAGCTTACCTACTTTTTTCTGTACGTAATCTTGGATTCGATCTGTGAGTTCCAGGTCTTTAGTATAAATGCCAATTTCTAATGCCATAATTAACCTCCTGGGATTTTTACAAATTATACATTATCCAATAGAAAAAAATCAATCTAAGTCTAGCAAATGGTTAACCTTTGCCACTGTCAGGCAATAAACCTTCTGTGCATCTGAACCAACCAACTCAGTTGCAGCCGCTTCCATTGTGGCTCCGCTGGTAAAGACATCATCCACAAGCAAAATCGTCTTTCCTTTCACCATGTGAGCGTTGGCGACAAAGGCTTGACGCACGTTCTCGCGGCGTTCTTCATGGTTAAGCCCAACCTGGGAAGATAATTCGTTTATTCGGATCAATGATTCGTTAGAGAAGGGCATATCAAGCATTTCGGCAAGAGGTTTTGCGAGTCTTTCAGCCTGGTTATATCCACGTTGGGCCCTTTTTTGTTCCCCAATTGGAATTGGCACGATCAGGTCCACATCCCAGTCTGTTCGTTCGTAAACCAGATGCAGCCACCCTGCTAAATAATGACCAATGGTCAGATCGTTCTGGTATTTCAAGTGATGAACCGCTTTTCGGACGACCCCATCGTAGTACGCAAAGGCTCTGAAACCTGCATATGGGAGTACTTTGTTATCGCAATTTACACATTTGCCTTGCTTGCTGGTGTATGAACCACAAAAATTACAAACATCCCTGGGAATCAGTTTTATCCTGCTAAAGCATTCAGGGCAAATAAAAACACCCTCTTCTCCACAACCCAGGCAGGTTGGTGGAAACAGCCAGTCCAGCGTCGTTCGTGCGATTGTTTGTACACTCCGAAGAATAGGCCGTGATGGCATGTTATTTGACAGTGGTTTCGTAGAAAAGTTGTATGGCAGGCCAAAATACCGTGAATACGGTAAACAGAATCATCAAAATCAAGACGATGATCAAGAAATATTCAAATGGTCCCAGGTGTTTAAACGGACCGTCTCTCATGCATACTCCTTCAATGAATAGTAGTATATCTATTATAATTAAGACTCGGAAGTTGGAAAACCTTATATTTTCTACGGTAAGTCCTTCCTCGAGATGATAGGATAACCTAGAAAACTGATTCGTAAAGGAGAATTATGTCTGATATTTATAATATCGTAAGTGAAGACCAGGACCCATTCAAGAAATTGCTCGCGAAGATTCCGGGTTTCAAAGGCTATGTCGAACGCGGCGACCGCCGTATGTCTGACAAAATTTTGCGCGAGACAGTTGCCAAGGAGTACGAGGCTCAATATCAGAGGATCTCATCCTTGCAGCGCGATCTTATTTCCAACGGTGGTCTGGCATATATCGATGATCTCGAAAATGCTGCCATCAAGGTCCGTCAATTTATCGACCGTGTAAAAACGGCATCTTATGGTTACGCAGGTATATTCGACGCAATCAAGATCCGTGAAGAAGAACTGGCAAATATTTATCAATATGATCTTACGCTGCTCCAGCATGCTGATGTGATCAGCGGTGCGATTGACAATGTGGCGGCTTCAATAGGTACAGATGGTCTGCCCGCTTCGATTCGCAATCTGATGACCGTATCGCAGGAAGCTGTTGATGCTTTCAATAAACGCTCTGATGCTCTCAAGGGTATCGCGCTCTAATTATTGATCTTAAAGGAGGATCAAGATGGCTAGAATTTTTGATGTCGTTGAATACCCAAGTGAGATGGTCGATGAGATCGTCCATCGTTTTCCAGAAACCGGCGTAGCTGACCTTCGTCTCGGCTCACAAGTGATCGTCCGTGAGTCGCAAGCTGCAGTATTCTTTCGTGATGGTCGTGCTCTGGATGTTTTAGGTCCAGGACGCCACACGATCACAACTGCCAACGTTCCCTTATTGACCAACTTGCTTGGCAAACTCTTTGGCGATCGTACACCGTTCACCGCAGAGATCTATTATGTCTCTATGCGTGAATTCTCAGATCGCAAATGGGGAACCCCCCAACCAATCATCGTTCGAAACAAGGGTGTAGGCTTGGGGATCGCCTTGTTGCAGGGTTTTGGTACCTACAGCTTCCAGGTCAATGACCCGCAGCAATTTGTCACCCAAATTGTCGGTCAATTGGGTGGTTTCAGAACCGCAGATATTGAAAACCGACTGCGCACCATGTTGCTTTCCCGTCTGCAGGATGTGCTAGGCGAGACAACTTCCGAAAATAACGTTCTTGACCTGATCGGTCTGACCGATGAATTGAGTGCTGCTGTACGTGCCAAAGCCCAAGATGACTTCCTGGCAATCGGCTTGATTCTGAAATCGTTCTATATTGGCAACCTCAAACCATCAGATAAATCTGCTAAGGAATTACGCGATATGGGTATGCTCGACATGCAGACTTACACGCAGCTTCAGGCTGCTGATGCCATGCGTGATGCTGCCCAGAATCCTTCCGGTGGCGCTGGTCTGACTGCAGGAATCGGTGCTGGATTGGGTGTTGGTAATGTTTTGGCAAATTCCCTGGCTGGAATGACCCAGGGTCAGCAATCCCAAACACAACCTTTGCCTGCTGCTGGTGCAGCTGCTATGCCCGATGTGATGACCCCTTCAGAAGCTGCTGGCTTTTTAAAGGTCTCTGAAGAAGATGTATTGGCAGCTATCAGCGCGGGTGATCTGAAAGCCCGCAAGATTGGCAGTGCCTATCGCCTGACCAAAGAAGCTCTTCAGGAGTATCTCAACGGTTAAGCAAAAACTGATTCAATAAAAGGCTGAGGATTTTTCCCTCAGCCTTTTTGTTTTGATATAATCAAAGTAGAAAATCCATGAAGCTCCAGGAATACCAGGCAAAATCGATTCTGAAAAAGGCGGGCGTCCCCTTACCAGCCTCGACATTGGCAAACAATGCTGTACAAGTGAAGCGAATTGCTGCTGAAATTGGTTATCCGGTGGTTCTGAAAGCCCAAACACTTGAGCTTGGCCGGGGCCGTGCTGGCGGTGTCCGGATAGTTCAGGATGAGCGCCAGATTGAAAATATCAGCAACGAAATTTTCAAGCTTGTATTAAACCAACATCCCATCCAATTCATCCTGGTTGAAAAAGCTTTTACCTTTTCCAAAGAATTTTACCTGGCAATCACCTCTGACATGGAAGCCGGCACACCTGTTTTGTGCCTTTCTGAAGCTGGGGGTGCCACTTATTTGGAACCTGAATCTTTTAAGGATGCCCGGGTGCTCAATCGGCAAATTGATATCAATATGGGTTTGAAAGATTATCAAATCCGTGAATTAATGACTGGGCTTGGTATTGACCCTTCTCTGTGGAAACAAATTCAGTTCATTGCCCATAAGGTGTACGAAGTCTACCGTCATTTTGACGCCACCCTGGTAGAGATCAACTCGATGGTTGTCACATCGCAGAACCAGATATTTGCACTTGATACCCGGATCAGTATTGATGGACAATCCCTCTTTCGACAAGAAAGCTTTTCAGATGCCTTTGATCCATCTTATTTCGGGTGGGAAGAGCGACAGGCACTGAAGTTTGATGTTGATTATCATAGCTTTCCTGGGGAGATTGGTTGTATGGTCAATGGGATGGGGTTGGCATACCTGACGATCGACCAACTTGTAAATCTTAACACAATGCCCGCAGCTATGATTGATATTCGTGGCGGTGCTACCAGCACTTCAATTACCTCTTCGCTGGAAATGCTGCTGGTAAGCCCAAGAGTAAAGGCAATCGTAATCAATATCTTTGGAGGCATGACACGCTGCGATGAAGTTGCAGATGGGCTGCTCAAGGCGATGGACGAAGGTCTTCCTAAAAAACCGATCTTTATACGGCTTGAAGGGACAAATGATGATTCCGGTCTTGATTTGTTGCATAAGAACGAAAATCTGCGCTTTTTTTCCACCACTGAGGCACTTGTCAATGCCGCGGTCGGATGGCTGCGAGGGGAAGAAGAATGAGCATATTAATTGGTGCTGATTCGCGTATCATGATCCAGGGCATCACCGGTCGCAGAGGCCAATTCCACACCTCACAAATGCTCAATTCAGGTAGTCCGATCGTGGGCGGCACTTCACCAGGCAAAGGCGGTGAATGGTGTTCCGAAGGCCGATTACCTGTTTTTGATACGGTAAAAGACTGCGTTGAAGCAACCAATGCAGATGTGAGTGTCATTTTCGTCCCACCTCACTCAACTGCCGATGCGATTTTAGAATCAATCAATTGCGGGGTGAAGACGATCATATCAATTACCGGTGCTATTCCCCTGCAGGATATGATGATCATCAAATCTGCTTTGCGCAACAATGATTCGATCCTGGTAGGCCCCAACTCTCCTGGCGTACTGGTTCCTGGAATCGCGAATGCAGGAATCTTTCCTCGAGAGATAGCTATCCCAGGAAATGTGGGGGTAGTATCACGTTCCGGCACACTCTGTTACGAAGTGGTAAATACACTCAAACAGGAGGGTATTGGGGTAAGCACGGCAGTCGGAATCGGGGATGATCCGATTATTGGGACAGATTTCTCAACTTTACTGGAATTGTTCGAAGCTGACCCGCATACAGACCAAATTGTGCTGATCGGTGGCCCGGGCGGTGACAGCGAGATGAAAGCAGCAACATTCATCATGGAAGCAGTCACCAAACCGGTGATCGCTTACGTCGTCGGTGAAAACCTGGCAACCTCAATTTTGAGACCATTTTTCTCACGAAGCGGCAGTCTGCCACTGGATACGTTAGGCAAAAAAACTGGTGCCCTGAAAGATGCAGGTGTGTTGATGGCGAACAAACTGAACGAAATCCCTGCCCTGATCAAGCGATAGCATCATCTAGATCTTCATTGAAAACAAAAAAGCTGCCTTCGGGCAGCTGTTTTTGTGTCTAATGAACACTACTTGAGGACTGCATCAATCGCACGAACAGCGTCTCCGACGGTGTGGATATTGCGGGCAGCTTCATCGGTGATGTTAATGTCAAACCTTTCGCAAAATCCATCAATCAAAAAGAATTGATCCATCGAATCTGCTTTCAAATCTTCAATGAAGCGTGTGTCCATGGTGATGTCATCACCATCAATTTTCAAAACGTCTTTTACCACTTCTTTTACAATTTCAAATGTATTATCCATAGTCTTTCCTCACAAGTCTCTTTTGATGTTAAGATTATATCAAGACTGCCTCTGATTATGAAAGAATAAACACAAAATGACTGAGCAAGTTACGAACATATCTGCCAGAAAAGACGAACATTTACGAATTTGCCTTGAAGAAGATGTTCGTTCGGGTGTTCCTGCTGGCTTCGACCAGGTGCATTTACAGGTCGCTACCCTACCGGAACTCGATTTCGATTCCATCGATCTTTCTACCAAGATATTTGGTAAGCAGCTTGAAGCCCCAATTCTGATTTCATCTATGACTGGTGGATCAGGTAAGACAAAGATGTTCAACCAGCTCCTCGCCCGGGCAGCCAACGAAATTAAAATTGCCATGGGGGTTGGGTCTCAAAGGGCGGCCTTGGTTCATGATGGTTTGAATGAAACTTTTTCTATTGCCCGCAAAGAAAACCCTGGCGGGTTATTGTTTGCGAATATTGGTGTCGCTCAACTGAAAGAAGGTTTTGGTGTAGATGAGTGCCAGCGTGCAGTCAACATGCTGGAGGCCGATGCGCTCATTATCCACCTTAACGCATTGCAGGAAGCCCTGCAACCGGAAGGTAATCGGGATTTCAGCCAATTATTGATCAAGATTGAGTCGGTGACAAAAAAACTGCAGGTACCAGTGATCGCCAAAGAAGTTGGTTGCGGCATCGATCCACAAACAGCACGCTTGCTGGTAGATGCTGGTGTTCGTGCAATTGATGTGGCAGGTGTAGGCGGCACTTCCTGGGCGGCGGTAGAGATGTACCGCCAGGCTGATCCAGTTCGAAAAGCGCTTTGCCAGACCTATATTGGCTGGGGCATTCCTACTGTTTCCGCCCTGCGCGGATTGGATAGTCTCCCGGAGGGCATTCTCAAAATCTCATCAGGCGGCCTGAGAAACGGGTTGGATTTGGCAAAATCCATCGCGTTGGGTGCCGATCTGGCAGGGTTTGCGCTCAAACTAATGGTTGCAGCGAATAAAAGTTATGAGACTTTGAATGATACACTCAAGTTGATCATCCTCGAATTAAAAACAGCCATGTTCTTAAGTGGTGCCGCTGATTTGAAGTCTTTGCGACCAAAACTTATAAAGGAGAACGGAGATGTCACCGGATCTGCTATCTAAAACAAGAAAAAGCTTTGAAGAATACTTCAAAGCTGCTGTATTGAACAGCTGCCCTTCTGAAATCCCTGGTCTGCGCGATTCTGTTGCTTATCATTTCGGTTGGGATGGTACCTCAACTGTCCCAGGAAAACGCCTGCGCCCGCTCTTTTTGATACTGACCCATGCTTCCTTGGGTGGTAATCCAGAAGATTCTTATCAAGCTGCAAGCGCGCTGGAAGTGCTGCATAATTTTACCTTGATCCACGATGATATCCAGGATCAGGGCGAAATCCGGCATGGTCATCCGGCATTGTGGACAACAATAGGCATATCACTCGCGATCAATGTCGGTGATTACCTGGCAGCTTTGAGCCAAAATATGATGGGAAACCTGCCCACTATTTTTCAGGTTGAGGATCAGAAGAAAGCCATGGCTGAATTCCAAGACGCGACACTCGGTGTTATCCAAGGGCAGCAACTGGATATTCAGTATGAAAACTACGAGCGCATTAGCGTGGAAGAATACCTGAACATGATCAGGCTGAAAACTGCCAGGCTTTTTTCAGCGGCTTTCGCAATCGGAGCCCAATTGGCAGGTTGCAGCGATGAGTATATCCAAGCATTGAAACAGGCTGGTGTTGATCTTGGACTGGGGTTTCAGACCCAGGATGATTACCTGGGGATTTGGGGTTCTGCTGATGAGACTGGGAAATCTGTCAGCAGCGATCTGCTTACTCGTAAGAAAACTTTTCCGGCGATGACCGCGCTGGCCAACTCAGAGGTTTTTCGGCAACTCTGGGCACAGGAAAACCCAGCAGATGAAAGCCTTTTAAGAGAGATGAAAAATTTCCTCGAACGGGCTGCCATCAAGGAAGATACGATCAACATGACTCGTGCCTACTTCATTGATGCGCAGACAAGTTTGAATGAACTCTTACCTACCGAAAACGGTTATGCTCAGGCGTTGATGTCGCTGGTAACTTCCATGTTTGCACCGGTCCTGGCAGAGGCCTGATCACGGATCAACCGACTGGCAGCAATCAAACCGAGGGCGATCCAGTAGTAAGGCAAGCCAAAGCTATCCAGACTGAAACCTTCGACGATCATAGCCAAAATGATCAGTTTCCCTACCAAACCCATTGTCTTGACCAAACCATGGGTGGATTCTTTGTCGAGGTCGTTAGCGTTCCGCCAATGGATCACCAACCAGGAGACGAAAAGCGCAAAACCGATGATCCCCGTTTCAGAAAGTAGTCGCACCCAAAGGTTTTTCGCATTGGGTATAAAAGTCTGTGAAAAGACAGCTCTATTGATCTCAGGTAACCGGGAACCAAAATTTGGTACGGTTAACGTGAAATAATAGCCGGGGATGCCAAAACCTGCCCCGAGCATCGGATAAAGCTGGAAAACACCATAAGCAGCCTGCCAATAGATGATCCGCTCAGCGAAACCTAATTTAGACGCCCAGCCCAGGAAGCCAAAATCTATGAATCTTTGAATATCAAAGAGATTAGCCATTCGCGGTTCGAGTTTGGTCATAATTAAACCAGCCAAAAGGATCACCGCAATCAATCCCAGGATCAATCCAAACCAAATTCCCAGGCGAAATATTAGCTGAAGACCAGCACTCGTCCTAGTATTTTTGTTTTGTTTTTCAGAAATTCTTTTAATCCAGTTATTTGTCAACCTGACAACAATATAGGTTGTCATTAGGATCATCGTTATCCAACCGATCCGCGAAAAACTGATGAAGAGAATTCCTAAAGCCAGTAAAAGCAGGATCTTTTCATATTGGATCTTCGTAAAGAGTTTCTTGTCAAAGACAGTTTGGCCACTGAGACTTAACCCAAACCAGATTGGAATGTAGATCATATTTAGTTCATGAGCCAACCAGGAAGGCTCATAGGCAAAACCTGAAGCCCGACCTTCATAGAGTGTCCCATTAGCAGTAATAAATGATTGAATTTGATACATCCATTCTGGAAACTTGCCCATCACCAGCCAGGTACCATACTGAAACCAGGAATATACGATCAAAGCGATTCCGCCAATGCTGATCCAAAACAAAGTGGTCCGTAATTTCTGCTCATCTTTAATCAGGTAAATTGTGACCAGGTAAAAACCGATGCCCATGGCAAGGGTGACAAAAACCTCAGCGCTGTTGCGCAGCCAGGGAATATCTCTGAAGGTTGGAACACTATGAAAGTAGAATAACAACGTTGAAATGATTCCAAAAAGGAAGAAGATTAGCAGGGGCTTTACTTGATATGGTAATCTACGCCCATTCTTGAAAAAAGCAGGCAACCACCAAAAAATAAAAATGGCTGCCATCGGCAAAAAAGCAAACGGGGCAACGCTGGTCCCGCCAAATACTTTGGAAAGTAAGGAAAAACTGCTCACTGGTAAGACAACCAGGAGTGCTTTCCACAAGATGCTCAATAAACGTTCTGAGGGGATCATACCTCTTCTGCCTGAACTTTATCGCCTGGTAATTCGAAGAGGAAAAGAGAAAACACCAAACCGATTAACGCTCCTGCCAACATCAGGTTCGATCTGGTTCCCTGGATCGGTTTTTGCGGTAATGCAGCAGGTTGATACTGGCTTATCTGCAGATCTTTAGTCAAGCCTAACGCGTAGGGACTCTCAGCAAGGATCACAGCATTTGCTTCATTGGTGAGTTCGTGTACTTCTTCAGCTGTCAGGTTTTGACAAAAACCGGTTTCGATTACCAGTGGATCGGTCTGGCAATCTTCGATGGAAGTGATCGTCCATTTTGCTTCAGAAACAAGCAAGGCATGAGCATATGCCTCGGATAAACGCTCGAAAGCGATTTCGACCCAATTGCTTGCTATCCTCGCAGCGATGGCTGGATCTTCATTCCGTACCTTGACAACCGTAGTCATCAATCTGCGCTCGATCAGGCTGCTCTTCTTGAGTTGACCTAATGTTATTGTGTTTCCAGCTTGTTCTTCCAACCGAATCACTTCATCTGTAATATCCGGGTAGTACAACAGCTCTCCAATCAGACCAATTTGTGAATCCACCATTATTTCATTAACATTCGTACCTTGAACTAATTCGAGGTTAGTGATCAGGAAAGATTCCGCTTCATATTTAGGTGGAAATACGAAACTTACTAATAGTCCGACTAATGCAAAAATTACCATCAGCGAAAAACTGACAAGGTATTGATGTTCTTTTAACGTAAAGATGGCTGGGACAAAGAAATTTTGGCGATTTTTACTCATTTTTTTTGTCATAAGGTCTCAATTCCTGATTGATTTTAACATCAGCAGGTAAACTTATCAAACAATACAAGTTAAGGAATCGCGGAAATGAAACAGATCGAGATCCAGGAATCAATTATCTCTTGCCAGGATATATTAGGCGAATCTCCGTTGTGGGACCATCGGCGGAATGCCCTTTTTTGGGTGGATATTGATGAGGGTTTGATCCATTCATTCAAACTGGAAACAAAAGAAACCAAGATCTGGTCGATTAATGAGAAGGTTGGCTGCCTTGCGATGCATGAAGACGGCGGTTTTATTTTAGCGACTGAATCGGGGTTGAGCCTTTGGGATCCCGAATCCAATCTTAAGAATTTTTTCCTGCCATTCAAACATTCGCGCCCTGACAATTTGTTCAACGACGGCAAGATTGACCCGTTTGGCCGATTTTGGATCGGGACAAAAGGTCCTCAAGGCACCTCAAATCTTTGGACGCTGCAGGATGGCAAGCTTGTGGTGAAGATCAGCGGATTATCGATAAGTAACGGGCTGGATTGGTCTGCTGACGGTCGCTTTTTTTATCACACCGACTCACTAGAGCACACGATCTATCGTTATGATATCAATCTTGAAACAGCTGAATTATCAAACAGAATTGTTTTCTATAAGACTGAAAATGGGACTCCGGATGGCTTGACGATCGATAGCGATGGTAATATCTGGACTGCGATTTGGGATGGCTGGCATGTTTTGCAGCTGAGTCCAGCTGGAGAGGTCTTAACCGAAATCAGAGTACCAGTTCAAAGACCTACTTCGATTGCCTTTGGAGGTGAAGATTTACGATCATTATTCATCACCTCAGCTTCAGAAGGTATCAGCCCCTCAGAACGCGAAGCTCAACCCTTCGCGGGTGATATTTTTGCTATTCAACCAGGAGTTGCCGGTCGGAAAGCCAGTATTGCAAAGAAATTATAATAAATTTCGGTTTTTGTGTCATCATGAGTTTTTGCAGACGACCTTCTTTTTTGGAAGTTGACCATTACCAGTTTAAGTAAATCAGATTTACTGAAGGAATCCAGATCGGATTGTTCATATACCCATCTGTGCCAGGATGGAATGGATTTGCTTATTCATTGAATCTATACCGTCGTCAAAATATTTATAGATAAAATTGTAATTGTAAAAATAATAGATGTTAATAAATAATGAATATAAATGGCTATGCGCATTAATATTCAATCTATTTATTTCAACTTCATTTTTCTAATACATGGCTTTGGGGACGCCTGGAAATCTCAGTAAAACGAACTCAATTTAAACAAGATAAAGGACGGTCAGCTTCATGACTGCCCTTACGTAAATACGTCTTCAACCCTACTCAAAAAATTATCTAAATTTTGATGATCTGCATTCTTCAAAACTAATAACCACCAATTATGGCTACGCGCATTGTAATCCTAATTTATAGGTTACCTGTCTTTTCGAAGCGCAATCTGTCATGAGTGTTCAATATTCTCTTACGCATCCGCAGGCTCTGAGGTGTAACTTCCAGCAAATCGTCCGGTCCCAGGTATTCGATCATTTCGTCGAGACTCATCTGTCTAGGCGGATCCAAGCGTTCATCGAGATCGCGGATTGACTGGCGCATATTTGTCAGGTGCTTTTTCTTAGCGACGTTAATTGCCAAATCCTGTGCCCGGGCAGTCTCACCCACAATCATCCCTTCATATACTTCCTCGCCAGGACTGATAAACAGGATCCCCCTTTGTTCAGCATTCTTTAAACCAAAAGTAGTGGCAACTCCATCTTCAATAGCGGTTATTGAGCTACTGTTTCGATTTACTACCGTGCCTTCCAGCGGGCGTTCGCCGATATAGAAACTATTCAGGATACCCCTACCGTGCGTGGCATTCATGAAACGATATCGAAAGCCTAAAAGTCCACGGGTCGGGATCGTAAAGGTCAAGTGAACCGTGCCATCGGGATTGTTGCGCATGTCTTCCATCTGTCCGCGGCGCTGCCCCAGCATCTCAACAACCGCACCTACATAATCTGGGTCTACATCAATGTGTACTTCCTCAAAAGGCTCAAACTTCTCACCTAGTTCGTTTTCAATCACAATCGCTTCTGGGCGACTGACCTGGAACTCATATCCTTCTCGGCGCATGGTCTCAATCAAGATTCCAAGGTGAAGCTCACCTCTGCCAGACACAAGGAAGACATCCTTCTGTTCAGTTTCTTCAACACGCAAAGAAATATTTTTCCGCAATTCGTCGTTCAAACGCTCCAGTAACTTTCGTGAAGTACTGTATTTGCCCTCTCTGCCGCCCAATGGCGAAGTATTCACACCAAAGGTCATACTGACTGTCGGTCGCTGAACTTCGATCCGGGGAAGAGCTACTGGATTTTCTGGAGAACTGAGTGTGTCGCCGATCTGGATATCTTTCAAGCCAGCTATGGTTACAATATCGCCTGCTTCGGCTTCGTCAACCAGTTTCATTTCCAAGCCCTGGTAGGCATAGATGTATCTCGCCTGGAGTCGTTCCTGCGAGCCATCTGCTTTTAACCTTAGCATAGGGTCATTAGCCCGAATTGCACCGGCATAAATTCGTCCGGTTGCTGTGACACCACTATATTCGTCGTAACCCAGGTTTGTCACCAGCATCTGAAATTCGTTATGCATGTCAACCTTGGGTCCGGGAATTTCCTCCAGAATAGTCTCAAACAAGGGCATCAGGTTATCTTCCAGTTCCGGTTTTCTGCCAGCCTTGCCAGATAAGCCTTCCGCATAGATAATCGGGAAATCCAAAATTTCATTATTCGCACCCAATTCCACAAAAAGATCAAAGGTTGCGTTGACGGTCTGCTCAATATTGATATCCTTACGATCAAGCTTATTGATCACGACAATTGTTCTCAGATTCTTGGCAATAGCTTGTTTTAAAACAAAGCGAGTTTGCGGTTTCGGACCCTCGGCAGCATCGACTAATAAAAGAACGCCATCGACCATGTTCATAATGCGTTCGACTTCACCGCCAAAATCAGCATGCCCTGGCGTGTCAACAATATTCAACTTGACGTCTTTCCCAGTTTTTGGATCTGGCAGCGTGATTGATGCATTTTTTGCTAAAATCGTGATTCCGCGTTCCCTTTCCAGGTCATTGGAATCCATCACGCGTTCAACGACTTTTTGATTCTGCCGAAATACTTTAGCCTGTCGCAACATTGAATCGATCAAGGTGGTCTTCCCATGATCTACATGCGCGATAATAGCAATGTTCCTGATATCTTTACGTTCAATTTCCATAATTTTCCCATTTCTTCAATAAAAAACCCGGCGAACCGGGTTTCTACAATCATAATCCTATTACGCCCCAAAAATAAGGCGGAGGTTCCACCGGTTCATCAGATATCTCGACTGCTGTTTTCAATTTTTGAAAAACGGTGTCGAACGAATTCCGATCATTAACGTGCACATCAAACAGTGTTTGTCCGGCTTCAATATGGTCGCCGACTTTAACCCTGACCATAATACCGACAGCAGGATCAATCAGATCACCTTTTTTGGCTCGTCCAGCTCCAATTTCGACCGAACTTTCACCCACATTTTGAGCATCAACTACTTTGACCCAACCATCAGAATCAGCAACAATTGGGTAAATATAGTTCGCTGTTGCTAGTTTTTCGGGATGATCGATCACACTTACATCACCACCTTGCGCTTCAATCAGCTCTTTGAATTTCAACATGGCACTGCCATTGTCAATCGCTTCCTGTGCCATCTTTCGACCAGATTCAAGATCGCTTGCAACTTTGCCTAAAATCAGCATGTAAGCAGAAAGGTCGATGCAATGCGCCTGGAAATCTTCCGGACCAAATCCATTCAGCATGTCAATGGCTTCTTTCAATTCAAGTGCGTTGCCAACAGCAATGCCCAGAGGTTGATCCATCTGCGAGAGTACAGCAATC
This sequence comes from Anaerolineaceae bacterium UBA5224, assembly GCA_002409365.1. Taxonomy (GTDB): domain Bacteria; phylum Chloroflexota; class Anaerolineae; order Anaerolineales; family Anaerolineaceae; genus Mesolinea. Next base: position 15,639 of record DHUW01000033.1, read on the forward strand.
ACACGGCGACCACTCAGTTTGCCGATGGCAACCATTACCTCTGCCAATTCCCGGGCTTCTTCCAGATTTTTCATAAACGCGCCACGACCGACCTTCACGTCCAGGGCAATAGCGTCAGCGCCAGAGGCGATCTTTTTGCTCATTACAGAAGACGCAATCAACGGAATGGATTGCACCGTACCAGTTACATCTCTGAGTGCATACAATTTGCCATCCGCTGGCGCGAGGTCAAGGCTTTGACCGGTCAGGACGATGCCATGTTCCCGTAATTGCAGTATAAATTCTTGAGTGGACAAATTTGATTTGAAACCAGGTATCGATTCAAGTTTATCGATCGTGCCACCGCTGAAACCCAATCCTCTGCCAGACATTTTGCCTACGGGTAAACCGCAAGCTGCTACTACTGGGGCTACAACCAACGTGGTTTTATCGCCAACACCGCCGGTCGAATGTTTGTCTATTACGCGACCGCCAAACTCGCTCAGATCCAGTTGATCACCAGATGCAGCCATCGCCAGGGTCAGATCAGTAATTTCCTGGTGGCTCATGCCATTTAACAGCACAGCCATTGCCCAGGCAGACATTTGATAGTCAGGGATTTCGCCAGTCGTGAAATTTTGAATAAGGAAGTCTATCTCCTGCTTGGAGAGTTCTTCCTTGTCTCTTTTTTTGATGATGATATCAACTGCTCTCATGAACAAAAATCTTTTCTTAGTCCACCGGGTGGATGTAAATCTTTCGGTTAGGATCCTCGCCGACTGATTCGGTAAACACGTCGTCACGTTTGCGTAACTCAATATGGATGATACGCCGTTCGTTTGCTGGCATAGGTTCCAAGGTCTGTTTCCTTCCAGTAGAAACAACCTGATCTGCCATTCGGCGAGCTAATTTTTGAAGTTCTTTCTCACGCCTGGATCGATAATTCTGGATATCGACCTGGATTGGAATCCAACGGCTAAATTCATGACTGATCATCAGGCTGATCATGTATTGAATTGCATTCAATGTTTCTGCTCGGCGACCAATTAAGAAACTCAGGTCATCACCCTCTATTTCGATATTAACGAATTTCCTGCCATCGTCTTCAGATCTTTTGATCTCGACAGTAGCAACTGCATAGGTATGCATCAATTTGAGTAATGTTTTGACGACATCCTGAACGTGGCTTTTCACTTCGTCATAATCCAGGTCCTGGTCCGACGACTCGTCTTCTTCCTCAATTTCTTCGGCTTCGATGCTGGTTAAGATCAGATCTGGGTCATCCTTTTCTTCTACTTCGATTTCTTCCATATCAGGGTCGATGGAAGGTGTTTCGAAGGATGTTTCGACCGATTTAACTGTTAGTTTGACACGTGCCTGGCGGGTCGCAAAGCGGAAAAGGGTTCGTTTGCCTTCATCCAATACTTCCACTTCAACATCATCCCGCTCCAAGCCAAGTTTATCAAGGCCTTGTTCAATAGCCTCTTCAACTGTTGGAGCAATCACCTCAAGTGTCATTCTTTTTTCCATGTTTCACTCGCCTTACTTTTTCATCTTAGGGCGCTGTCTTTTTGCTGAAGCCCGCGCCGACGGTTTAACAGTTTTGACAGGTTCTGGCTGCGCTTCTTCTTCGTCTTCCTCTTCATTATCCGCAATAATGGCATTACTTACCGGTTGGAGGTTTGGTTTAACCCAGGGGAAAATCTTAGACCAGTCAGCACGGCCCATGGCAGCATATTGAACAATCGTGGCAATGTTGCTTGCCAGAAAATAAAGAGCCAAACCGGCAGAGAATTGATATGCCATCCAGCCCATCATAACCGGCATCATCATCATCATGCTGTTCGTCATGGCAGCACCCTGGTCGTTCGCCTGTGTGGGCGGTTGCATTACCTTGGATTGAATGAAGGTAGTAATAACTACCAAAATTGCCAGAACCGGGATGCCAATATTCCCGATCAAAAGACGTTCAGGTTGCCCCAGGTCCATCCAAAGGAAGTGGTTCTGAATCGGCAAAATCTTGTTTACATCCAGGAAGGGATAGACGATGCGTTCCAATTTAACGAGCTCGAGTGGTGTTGAGGCCATGACTCGCATAATTGACTGATAAAGACCAATAATGATCGGGAATTGGATCAGAGTCGGTAAACAGGAACCAAAGGGGTTAATGCCTTTTTCCTTGTAATACTTCATCTGTACTTCGGCGGCTTTTTCGCGATCGTCCTTGTATTTTTCCATCATCTTTTTGTATTTAGGATCATTCTGGAGATCCTGCATAGCCATAGACGACTTCAGCTGTTTTGCAGTCAAGGGATAGGTAATCAACTTGATCAACAGGGTGAACAGAATAATGGCAATACCAAAATTCTTCACCAACATGGTGATCAAAAGTAAAAGGTTAGTGAATGGCTGAACAATAATTGTGTCCCACATAGTGGTGCTCCTATTTCGACGGGCTGAACGACCAGCCAGGTACGCCGGTTGTGCTATAGGTGTAGATAAAGGCATCCGCTTTTACTACCGGAACAAAAATTTGGTTCCCATCTACGATCGGTTTCGAATAGATATTTCCAGGAACGGTCACAGTCCAGTCGCCACCTTGTAATTCAGATGAATAGAATGACATGGTGCCATCTTCGCGGGCAACTAAAAAGCCTTTGTCGCCAACCAAAGTCGGACCTGCTATCACGGTACCACCGGCATGGTTCTGCCAGAGTTCTTCACCTGTATCAGGATTGAGGGCAATGATTTTTCCGTTTTTATCTGTAAAAATCAACTGGTTGTCAAGGAGGATCGGGGTTGCCCATATGGTATCGAGGTCAGCTGTACCATACGTCCAGTTCACATCTCCGGTTGTGAGGTTAAAGGAAATCATCTCACGACCCAGGCTGCCAACGAATACAGAATCAGTCTCGGGGTCATATAATGGCGGAGCCAAAACTGCGCCTTTAACTTCCACGCGATACAACTCTTCACCAGTCGCAGCGTTCAACACTAAAACGTGGTGATCCTG
>DHUW01000048.1 GCA_002409365.1 Anaerolineaceae bacterium UBA5224
GGCTTTCCGCTTGAAGCAAACACAGTTTATCCCCTTTTGCGCCGAATGGAGAAGCAAGGGTTATTACGCTCAGACTGGGATACCAGCACCGACAAGCCCCGAAAGTATTACATCATTTCGCCTGACGGAGTGGCTTTTTTTGAACGATTGAAAGCCCATTGGTATGAGACAAATAAGATAGTAGAAGTTATCATCGAAGGAAAAAATGAAAAATAACTTGATTGAACGATATATTTATGCGGTGACCAGGCACATGCCAGAAAAAGAAGCCGCAGATGTGTCCAAAGAACTGGACGAACTGATCACGACCATGTTAACTGAAAGGGCGAATGACCACGAAAGTGAAGATCAGAAGGTGCGCAAGGTTTTGACTGAACTTGGTGACCCCGAAAAGTTAGCCCGTGAGTATAGCGGGAAAGCAAATGATGTCCTGATCGGTCAACCTCACTACAGCCTTTATCTGAAAGTGCTTAAAATCGTGTTGATTGCAGTAGTGATCGGCGTAAGCGTTGGTGCAATTGTAAACGCCATAAGTAATGGGCCTGCTGCAGGATCAGCCGAAGCAAACCCCTGGATCAGCTGGGAGTTGAATGCATTGGCAGAATGGACCGCCTCCCTATTTTCCAGCTTGATGGCAGGTTTTGCCTGGGTGACGCTCATCTTTGCCTTTCTGTACCATAAGGGTGTCAAACTTGATACTGAACTGGCTGATCTGGACGACTTGCCTGAGGTCCCGTCAGAAAGAGCACGGATTGGACGCGGTGAAATAATTGGCGACGTCATTTTCGCAACGATTTTCGCAATCATCTTCATTGTATTGCCAAATGTCAATATTCCGATTCTCTGGATGTCTTCAGAACCGTTCCCCTTGTTCAATCCAGAAGTATTGATCGGCGTGCGACCACTGCTGATTGCTTCCCTGGTAGCTGTAGTCCTCGAAGCCGTGCTCAAATTTATGGACGGTCGCTACACCTATCGGGTTTTCGCGGCAATTGTCCTGACCAACCTGGTCAGCGTGATCACAACCTTGACCTGGCTGGGAAACCCGCAGGCACTTAACCAGTATTTCGCGGAACGTTTCCAGGTACTGACCGGGTTGAGCGTATATGGCATCAACGGGCAGCCAATCCCCGGATTTGGCGGGAAATGGGCAATGTTGCCGTTGCCTTTCCTGATTGTGATCGTAGTTGTCACGGTGGTTTCGATTGGTGAGATCATCTCAGCGGGAGTAAAAACCTTCAATTCTAAAAAGGAATCAGGGTATGAATTGAGCTGAAGAGTGTGAGATTTTTGACAAGAAAATGACAGTTAATTATTGGACATCGTGTTATACTATGCCTGAGCGAAACAGTCGCTCAGTTGAAGAGACTGAGGTCGAAGAACTAAGTCAATAATTTGTTTCTGAAAGGAAAGAAGGAATGAAAGCTGTCGTTAATCCTGATCTGTGCATAGGTTGTGGTATCTGTGAAGGTATCGTACCCGAGGTGTTTAGCCTGCTGAACGAGCCCTACGCCGAAGTCCAGTTGGACCCGATCCCGGAAGAATTCCAGGAAGCAGTCAGAGAAGCTTCCGAGGAATGCCCTGAAGAGGCCATCTCGGTAACCGAGTAAACCAATATACGCAATGACGCCACCCATCTTTGGGTGGCGTTTTGCGTTTAACCCGGAGATTTACGCTGGTTTTGCATAGAAACGTCATAAAGGATAAAATCGATTAGGAATTGGATGTGTCATGGAAAATAAAAAACGTTTCTTAATATTAACCAGCGATGCCGGTTTCGGTCACCGCAGTGCTGCGATGTCGGTTTCGAAGGCTCTCGACCAACTCTATGGTAATGACCAGGTGAACATGGTTGTCAACCCGATATTGGAAGGCACTTCACTTTCGCTGATGAAACCTATTGAGAAGGGATATGACAAAGGGGTTCGCAATGCACCCAGCCTTTATCGCTTTGGATACGAAGTCAGTGATTCACGGCAGATGAGTGAGTTGATGGAAAGTGCACTGACCCTGTTTTTGCAGCGCAATATCAGTGAATCGGTGAAATCGTTTTCTCCGCATGCCATTCTGATCACCAATCCAATGTTCAACGCTCCGGCAGATAAGGTGCGGGAGGATTTGGCGTTGAAGACTCCGCTCTATGCCGTGGTGACCGACCTGGCAGATGTGCATTCGCTCTGGTTTGCGCCTGGACCTGACTTGTTCTTTATTGCCTCAGACTGGGCAAAAGTGAAAGCGCTGGGCAACCGTGTTCCTCTGCGAAAATTGAATATATCGGGCATCCCTGTGAACCCAAAATTTGCTGCCAAAGATATTGACCGTTCTCGGTTGCGGCATGAACTGGGTTTAGCTCCAGACCTTACGACCATTCTGTTTGTCAGCAGCATCAGGGTCGACCACATCCTGGAAAATCTGCACGCTTTGGAAGATCTCAATTTTCCCTTCCAGGTGGTGGTGATTGCCGGCGGGAACGATGATCTCTACCAGGCACTTATGGAAGATCATTTTGATTACCCAGTCATCATCAAGAATTATGTTGACAACATACCGGATTGGATGCTGGCGGCAGATTTACTGGTCACGAAGGCTGGCGGGCTGATCCTTTCGGAAGGGTTGGCGGCAGGTCTGCCAATTCTGCTGGTCGATTATTTACCTGGTCAGGAAGAGAGCAATGTGCGCTATGTTACCAGCCACCAGGCTGGAGCGATCGTCGAGAATGCGGGGGAATTTGCCACGATGATCGAATTCTGGCTGAAAAATGACCAGGAACAACTAAAAAGGACAGCAACATCCTCCCGACTGATCGGACGCCCGGAGGCAGCTTTTATCGTAGCCCAGGCATTGTGGAAGAGCACCCAAAATAATTAGGAATAGTTAATCGGGAATACTATCAAGATCGGGGGCAACGATCCCGAGAGCAGTCGCTTTGGCAAGCAATTCGTATAGGGTATTCGCGTTCATTTTCAAACGCATAACATTGGTATGGTTCCTTACAGTTCGCGCCGAAATGTGTAAGCTGTAGGCAACTTCGTCAGTGTTCATTCCAAAACAGTAAGCCTGGAGGATCTGATAATCCTTCGGAGAGAGGTCCAACTGTGGGTAATCTTCGGGAGGGACTGGAGGATAAACAATCACCATTTTCCCAATTCGCTTTGCCTCCCACGGGTGGGCTGGGTCAGGGTCAAAACCAAGGACGGATTGCCAGTCGCCCTCATTGACTGAGCGTGCGATCTCTTCAGGTCTCTGAGAAAAAGTGAGCACCTGGAAAGTGTCATTCTCGCTGAATACAAAAATTTGGGTCATGTTTCCATCTCACTATAGAACATAAGTTCTATTATCCAGACAAAGAACGGGTTTGTCAAGCGGATTTAAAAGTGATTCCGAGCAATGAAAAATCACCCTCCGTAAAGCTGGAGTTGGTACTTTAGTTTTGTGAACATGAAAGAATGGAAAGAATCCCCTATGAGGTTTGAGTTTCCAACTTTCGCAAGCCGAGGAATGAAATAACAGCGATAATGCCGACTATTGCTCCGGCATACCAGGGAGCATGGATGTTAATATTATCCGAGAGGAAGCCAGCGCCCATGGGTCCAATCGAGAGAGCGACATACCAGGACAATCCAAAGAAACCCAGGTAGCGACCTCGCTGATCTGCTGGCGCCAGGTTGGCAACGTAAGCCGTGGCGGTTGGCGCGGTGATCAATTCTCCGAAGGTCATCACGACCATAGCCAGCAGAAAGCCCCAAAAACTTCCACTGATCGCCACCAGGAGCATGGCTGCCGGGTAGAAAGCAGCGCCGATTGGCATGACTTTGGTCGGCGAATGTTTCTGAGTGATCCGCGTGATCGCTACCTGCAGGAAGATGACCATCAGGGCATTGGTGGTCGGGATCCAGGAATACTGTGATTCTGTTATTCCGTAATTTTGCTTGATAAATACCGCTAAAACCACCCACATCAACGTAGCGCAAATTTCCATGAGGGTGAAAGACCCGACCATGCGGGTGAAGGCTTTGTTCTTCAAAGCCTGCCCGACAACTTTCAATTGGTCGCGCAAGCTTTCATGGCTCTTGCCTTCCTCATGTACCAGTGTTTCTTTGAGGAAGAAAATCGTGAGCAGCCCGAAAATGACCAGCGCGACCACTGCTGAGAGAAAACCAATTGTGTAAGAGCGCGAAAGCACGATTCCGCCTAAAATCGGTCCGAGGGCGACACCCACATTGCGTCCCATGCGTATCAGGCTGTAAGCCTGGGTGCGGTCTTCCTGGGGAATCATATCTGCGACGATAGCTTCAGTACCAACTTTGTAGAGCGGATTGAATGAGCCTGAAAGTAGCATCAGCAGTGCGAATTGCCAGTAATCCTGCGCAAAAATGTAGCCGAGATAGACCAGTGCCATGCCAAAAAGCCCGATCACCATCATCCCTTTGCGACCAAAACGATCCACCAGCGAGCCGGCGACCACGGAGGAAACAAAGCCAGAGACCGAGTTAAACGTCATCAGGCTGGTCACGGCTGCCAGTGGGAGCAGCAATTTATCGGAGGCATAAATCGTTAGAAAAGGCCAAACCATGGTTGTGCCGGTGCTGGAAATGATCAGACCGAAGAACATCAACCAAAATTGGATGGGATAACGACGAAAAATGGTAGTGAACTGATGCATGCTTATTCCTGGGGAGGTTGGATTGGGAATGGCGCTTCACAGGTGAAGCCGACGGGAACGAGGAGAGTGGCGTAGGTGTAGAGGTCGAGGTAAAGCGTGACTGGTTCGCTGATCCCGTCATATTCAACCAGGTAAGGGTCGACGATAATGCCTGCCTGGTTGAATTGGGGAGTCTGGCGGGTGTAGAAAACTTCTTCACCGTCTGGTCCGCGCAAAGTGAGCAG
>DHUW01000013.1:0-8755 GCA_002409365.1 Anaerolineaceae bacterium UBA5224
TCTCAACTGCCTAAAGGCACAATAGAAAGGGCGGGTTTGGAACCCGCCCTTATTAACAGAAATTGATTGAAAACGAGAGAATCTATTTTTCCAGTAATTCCCGGCATTTCTGCAATACATTCTCTACTGTGAAGCCGAATTCGACCGCCAATCGCTCAGCTGGTGCACTGGCGCCAAAATGGTCCATGGTGATCATGGCGCCCTCAGGTCCCACCCAGCGGTACCAACCGAAGCTTGTGCCGGCTTCCACCACCAGGCGTGCCTTTACGTTGGGAAGCATAACCAAATCCTGGTATTCTTTGGATTGCGTTTCAAATAGCTCCAGGCTGGGGAAAGAGATCAACCGCACGCTCACGCCTTCCTCTGCCAGGATCTGCCCGGCTTTGACGATCAGATCCACCTCAGACCCGCTTGCCATCAAAACCAATTCAGCAGGTCTATCTCCCAAATCTGCCAATACATAAGCGCCTTTGTGGAGTCCTTTGGCACTGGCAAACTTTTCCCGGTCAAGCGTTGGTATTGCCTGGCGTGAGAGGGCTAAAATTGTCGGTCCATCGCTCCTTGTAATGGCACTCCTCCAGGCTTCCGCAGTTTCATTTGCATCGGCAGGACGCAAGGTAATCACATTAGGCATTGCCCGAAACGAGTTCAGATGCTCCACTGGCTGATGGGTGGGACCATCCTCTCCGACCATGAAACTGTCGTGGGAAAAAACCCAGGTATTGCCAATCTGCGAGAGCGCTGCCAGGCGTAATGCTGGTCGCAAATAATCTGAGAAAACAAAGAAAGTCGCTACAAAAGAGTGTAATCCGCCATGCTGGCTGAGACCATTATTGATCGCTCCCATGGCATGCTCGCGGATACCAAAATTGATATTCCTTCCTGTGTAATTATTTTTTTGAAAGCTTCCCAAACCCTTAAGCTCAACAGAGTTGGAGCCAGACAAGTCAGCCGAACCGCCAATCAACTCTGGCAAGACCATTGCCAGGGCGTTCAAGACCTTGCCTGATGCAGCGCGGGTAGCGATTCCTTTGGTATCAGCAGGGAAAGTCGGGATGGCATCCTGCCAATTTTGTGGCAGGTCACCCTTCATTACACGTTCAAATTTGCAGGCTTTTTCAGGCTCAGCGGCTCGGTATTGATCAAAGATTTGCTTCCAGGTGGCTTCTTCCTGCCTACCCCTGGTCAGTGCTTCGCGGTAATGAGCCAGCACTTCATCACTCACATAGAATTTTGGTTCCACCGGGTAACCCAGGGCTTTTTTGGCTCCGCTCAGTTCCTCTTCACTCGGTATGCCCGAATGGGCGGCCGATTTGTCAGCCCAGGTAGGGAAGCCATAACCGATTGTGGTCTTGCAGATGATGAATGAAGGCCGTGGATCAGCTTTAGCAGCCTGTATTGCCTGGTCAACTTCATGAACATTATTGCCATCTTTCACACGCAAAACCTGCCAGCCATAAGCTTCATAGCGCTTGGCGCGATCTTCTGTGAAAGTTATGTCTGTTCTGCCATCGATGGTGACGTTATTATCGTCATAGAAGCAGATCAATTTGCCCAAACCCAGATGACCTGCCAAGGACGACGCTTCGGAGGTCACGCCTTCCATCAGATCACCATCGCTGGCAATCACATAAGTGTAATGATCCACAATTTTATGGTTGTCTGTATTATAGGTTGCCGCCAAATGTGCCTCGGCTATCGCCATACCGACTGCCGTTGCCAACCCTTGGCCAAGTGGTCCGGTGGTGGTTTCGACCCCGGGGGTATGTCTATATTCAGGATGTCCAGGCGTCAGGCTGCCATATTGTCTGAACGACTTCAATTGCTCCATGGTCATATCTTTGTAGCCGGTAAGGTAAAAGAGGCTGTAAAGCAGCATAGAACCGTGCCCTGCGGAAAGGACAAATCGATCGCGGTCCACCCATTTGGGATTCGCCGGGTTATAGTGCAGGTGTTTGGTAAAGAGCGTATAAGCAATCGCGGCTGTACCCATTGGAAGGCCAGGATGCCCTGAATTCGCCTTCTGAACCGCGTCCGCACTCAGAAATCGAATCGTGTTAATCGCATCTTCTTGAAATGGGGTATTTGCCTGCATAATCGCCTCCGATAAAAATAGATCTAAGTCGCACTCATTGTACTTGAATTTTCTGCTGAAATTTTTAAAAACTACTTGACGGAAAGGTATGAATAACATCTCAAGAAATTAACAAGGCGGGCCCTTTAGCCCGCCTGTATAATCAAAAAAATTCCAATTTTGACTAGCTGCGTTTATCTACTTCATTCTTGACATAGGCGATTATTTCTGCCTCGGTGTTGAGGCTTTGGGCTTTCTTGGCGATATCTTCCGCCTCTTCAAGGGTAAAGAGTGACAGGGTGCGTTTGACACGACCAATATTGGCAGCATTCATGCTGAATTTGCGCAAGCCCAATCCGAACATCACCAACGCACTCAGGTGATCGCCTGCCAATTCACCGCATACCGAAATGGGTTTGCCAGCCTTATTAAATTCAGCAAATATCCGCCCTAAAATGCGGAACATGGACGGCGACATGCTTTGGAAGTAATCGGTGATAGCCGGGTTCATCCGGTCTACTGCATGCAGGTACTGGGTCAGGTCATTGGTGCCGACGCTGGCAAAGTCAACCTCTTGAGCTGCCATGTCAGCAATCATGGCAATTGACGGGATCTCGATCATGATCCCGATGTTGATCTTTTCATCAAATGCGACCCCTTGCATCCTCAGCTCTGCCTTGGCTTCATCAACGGCCGCCCTGGCTGCCCGGATGTCATCCATTGTGCCAACCATCGGGAACATGATCTGCAAAGGACCAAAAGCAGAAGCACGTAAGGCTGCTCTCAATTGTGTTTTGAACATTTCAGGGTGGTCCAGGCAAAAACGCAGCGCCCGGTTGCCCAGGAAGGGGTTATCCTCTTTGGGCATGGTCATGTATCGCAGGGTTTTATCGCCGCCAATATCAAGAGTGCGTAAAGTGACCGGATTGCCCATGGCATTCGCCAGAACCTTCTTGTAGGCATCGAATTGCTCCTGTTCAGTCGGCAGGTGATCGCTGTTCATGTACAGGAATTCGGTGCGGAACAATCCCACAAAATCAGCATACTTAAAACTTTCATCAGGGTCAGTGCCACCAATGTTAAGCCCAATGCTATATCGTTCTCCGCTGGCAACCAATGGGAGTCTGTCCAGGTATTGACCTGTCTCGCGTTCCTCTTTAATGTACTCGACCAACTTTTCCTGGTATTCCTTGATGGTTTCTTTTTCAGGTTCCAGCAACACCTTCCCTGCCAGAGCATCCAGGATAACGCTGTCCCCGTTGCTCACGATTTTGGTCGCATCAGTTACCCCAAGAATGGCTGGGATTTTATAGCTTCGGGCAAGAATGGCAGTGTGCGAGGTGGCTCCGCCAACTTCAGTGAAGATGCCCAGCACATGCTCGCGATCCATCGTCGCTGTATCACTGGGCAGCAAGTCGTGGGCGACCACAATCACGCTCTCGCGCAAGTTGGAAAGATTGCTTTCTTTTTCTCCCTTTAGAATACGCAAAACGCGGTTGCGCACGTCGCGCAGGTCGGCAGCACGGGCAGCGATCAGTGGGTCCTGGGCCTTTTCCAGGAGGTTGGCAAAACCGGTATAAATCTGGTCAACCGCATAATCTGGCATGGTGCGGTTTTCATAGATCATCTCTTTTACGCCTTCCGCAACCTCTTCATCCTTGAGGATTTCGACATGCGCTGTGAAAATCTTTGCCTTTTCAGGGGATTCTTCCGACATCGAATCGATGATGCTGTTCAATTCGTTCTCAGCAGAGTAGACAGCGTCCTGATATTTCTCGAAGAACTCATCTTCTTTGCCTGCCTCGAAATAAGATTCGTGGACATCGGCTTTGAAAGCTTTATAGATATACGCCTTTCCCAGGGCAATGCCCCTTGAAACCGGATTCCCTTTTAAGATCCTCATTCCTTCTCCTTTCATAGTCCCCTTAATGAACGCGAACGGCCCGTTTTGTTTCAACTAATCTTCGCCAAATTTTGATTCAACCAGGGCGAACAACTTATCGACCGCTTCCACCTCATCGGGACCATCAGCAGCAATTTCGATCGGAGTGCCCACCGATAGACCCTGGGCTAAAATTTTAATGATCGATTTGGCATTCGCCGGTTGTGCAGCTTCGTCATCCAGGCGCTGAACGGTAACTTTGCATTCAAACTGTTTCGCCATGGCAACGAATTCTGAAGCAGGGCGGGCATGAAGACCGGATGCATTTTTCAATTCTATCTTTTTGGAATACATAATCTCTCCTTTGATGGCAATATCTACTACGGTGATCCTCAAGCCTTCGGTAAGAAATCTTCCTTTAAAAACTTGAGAAACCTGTGATTAAAATAAAACCGAGATTGAAAATATCAACCTTGCTCAATTCTACCGAATTGTGACAAACTGTGTGAATAAATTTTAATTTATTTTCCAGGCGTCCCCTGAAAAGAAGCTACTTATTAGCGAGTTTATTTCGCAGGCGGGCAACCTGTTCGCTGTCTGCTCGACGCGACATGCGAAAATGCCGAACCACAGCTGCAGGATCTTTGAAGATCAGGCGCGGACCAGCAAAACGCATTACTTCACGCACCCGCTCGCGATAGGTTGCCTGATAGCAGTGTACCGGGCAGCGCGCGCAAACTGGTTTGTCTGGCAGGAACATGCAGCGGCTCACCCGCTCATGGGCGTAATCAAGCAGCTCCTGGCATTGGGGGCAAAGACCAGCGCTTTTCCTGTGCTTTGAGCGGCAATAAATGCGGGTCATGCTTGCAATGGTATCTTGTTCTTGCTGAACGAACTCGGGATCAACTGGGCTTTTCATAACCCCCAGATTGTAAACCAAATCAGGTTTACTGGTCAATCGTGCCAAAAAAAATAGTCTATGCTGCTCGAACTGGAATGTTTCGTCAATAATTACCCAAATGCGCACGAAAACTACATTTTCGTGCGCATCTCATATTCAGGGGCGATTAAATTGTTTCCAGGTAGCGCATAATTTCCCAATCTGTCACATTCCTGCGATACTCGTTGATTTCAGCTTCCCGGGAAGCCACAAAAGTCTCATATAGGTTGTCTCCAAGTGATTTACTCATCAGCGGATCAGCCTTGAACTCAATCAGAGCATCTTCTAGCGAACCAGGCAGAGCACCTACCATCAACTTTTCGCGTTCCTGCTCATCCAGCTCATAAAGATTGATATTGTTAACTGGTTCAGGGCAAGTGATGGATCGGTCATCTACAGCTTCCAGGGCTGCTTCCAGCATGACTGTGAATGCCAGGTAAGGATTGGCAGATGGATCCGGGCAACGCAGCTCGATCCTAACTGCTTTTTTGTTACCATTGTTGACCTGGGGAACCCGAATCAACGCTGAACGGTTTACCTGTGCCCAGGCGATATAGACAGGCGCTTCATAACCTGGCACCAGGCGCTTGTATGAGTTGATGGTCGGTGCCAGCACTGTCGAAAGCGCTCGCGCGTGCTTTAGCTGACCGGCGATAAATTGTTTTGCCAATACAGACAAGTGCATGGGATCAGACCTGTCAAAAAACAGGTTGTTACCATCCTTGTCATAAACAGACTGATGGCAATGCATCCCTGAACCAGCAGCTCCATAGATAGGCTTAGGCATAAAAGAGGCGATCACCCCGTGCCGTCCTGCAATTGCTTTGACCGCAGATTTGAATGTCTGAACATTATCTGCGGTTTTCAGCGCGTCATCAAACTGGAAGTCTATCTCATGTTGTCCGAGTCCAGACTCGTGATGCCCAACTTCGACCTTCAATCCCATCATATGCAAGGTGGAGATAATTTCGGTTCGGATCGTGACAGCCTGATCGTTTGCTGAAAAATCAAAATAACTGCCAACATCATAGGGTACAGGACGTGTTTTTTCAACGCCATTCCTTAAAAACAGGTAAAACTCTGGCTCCGGACCGATATTATATGTCCAGCCGCGTTCTTCTTTTATCTTCCCCAATGCTGCCTTAAGCCATCCTCGGGGGTCACCTTCAAAGGGCGTACCGTTTGGGCGGTAGATATCGCATAAAACCCTCGCTCGCCTGTAATCGGGGTCAGACCATGGCAGAATGGCATAGGTGTCGGGGTCTACCTCCAGATGCATATCACTTTCCTGGATACGAGCGAACCCTTCCACAGAAGAACCATCAAACCAGATGCCTTCATCCAGCACTTCTGGGAGCATACTAACCGGACCGTCCAACGATTTGACCACCCCGTTGATATCGGTGAATTGATAGGATAGAAACGACACTCCATCCTCTTTGACACGTTTTAATAAATCTTTGTTATCCATTTTTCTCCTGATTAAATAGGCAAAAACATCAAATTGATAAAATTTGAATCAATTTGCTCACCAAGCAAACGCTCTGTACCGTTTGTCACCAACCGGTTTTAAGTTGCTTTTATCAAGAAGAATGAAACCCGTGAGGGGCTCCGAAGGCTTCCGCTGATCTGTTCGATTTTCCCCGGCGTTCCGGGTTAGCACATCCCTCGCGGGACAGAACCTTCACCTCGTCATCTCACTGCTGAGATCCATACGCTATATCTTCGCTATACAATTATGCTTCCGACACTGTGTTGTCAGAATTGAGTTTTTATATCACATTTCTTCAAATTGGGATAAACGTGCAAACACCTGTCATTTTTGCCCAGGTTCCACACCACCATCAATTTGAATACCTGTTGGTCGGTCAAAATTAGAGCTTGTCAGACAAACCAATTTGGTTATTTGCGAAATCGATCTTCTACTCAAAAAAATCAGTGAATTTTGTTTCAACCACGGTCACGCCCTTCTGTTGGAGTTCTTGGTTCCATTTTTCAATCAGCTTGACAGCGTGCTTACTGAAGTTGCTGTGGGGATCACCCACCAAAACGACCTTGTATCCTTGCTCCAATGCGCCAAACAAGTGGCTTTCACACAGCCGTGTGTGACCAAACCTGTTACTACAACCATATTCACGTTTCTTTTACTCAATTCATCCTTGAGGTCGGTGTCCTCAAAAGAGTTCCCATGCTGTTTGTGGACGATCACTTCGTCTGCGACTGGCTGCATTTGGGGGTGTAATTGCCAGCCGTCTGAGCCATACTTCAGATAGGAGGCGGCGGAGTGTTGAATAAAGAACACTGGCACCCCTTTTTGAGCGCGCATTAGCGCGTTTCTCCTCTCGGAAAGAAGTAAAAATTCCCACCTTACTCACGCACAAATATCAGGGTGCGGAACTATATGCCATATCCTCCAGTAAGGCTATCCCTGAACCACGGTATAAGTGGAGGGAAGAAGGTAAAAATAATAAAAGCAATAACAATGACTAATATGATGCTAACTGATACAAAGAAAGGCATCGCCTTTGCATAGCTATAAATATGATTTCCGATAGTTTGTCCCAGAGCGATGGAAACAAATACTAAGGATATGTCTACAACCAGGAAGTGCCTGCCTAAAGCGCTGGAATAAAAATAGAAGATCATTGGCATCGAAAATATGGCGACAATTAATGCGGTAGCCAGACCAGTGAACCATTTGTCACGGTTGATTTGTTGTTTATTTCTCTTAAGGAAATAATAAATTATCCACCAGCTTAGAATAGGTAACACAACCATTTTCTGATGCTCCCAGATGCTTTCATTAACTGCGGCAATAGCTCCGATTATTGGTGAATTACCTGAAAAATCATAGAGGAAGTGAAAAGTAGAGCCGATAATAAATAGTAAAGGAATGCTGTATAGCCATGCTCTTTGGGTACGTGATTGCTGATTTTTCATTGGTTCATCATGCCTCCCGAAAGACGTTCGATCAATTATTTTAAGCATAACTGGGTTTTATGAAAATCGAGCTGACCCATTTCCATAATCATTTCTAAGAATAAGTAAGTGTATCAATGCCGTTTTTTACTGGCCAGTGATCTGAAACATATTTTCTGCCAGGCATAGGCACTTTCTGCAGATCAATTCAGAAACGTCAGAATCACTTTATAGTCCAAAAAAACCGCCTTCCGTTTCTGGAAGGCGGTTGTCAACTTCATACAATTATGAATATTATTTCGCCATGACCGGGCGGAATTTATAGCCATAGACGATCATGCCACGATCATCGCCGTCATTGCGGATCTTGCGTGTCACCATTTCTACCGGCATGCCGATGCGTACTGGTTCATCACCTAAATCGGTCAACTGCGCAGTCACAACTGGACCCTCATTCAGCTTGACCATTGCCACAGTGTAAGGCGCCTGCTCTTCAAAGCCAGCTGGTGCGTTGGAAATGAGGGTATAGGAATAGATTTCACCCTGACCACTGAAGGTGAAGGGGGTTTTAGCTTCGCCGCCGCATTCCGGGCAGACATCTCGTGGTGGGAAAATTTTAGCATCGCAGTGAGGGCAGACTTCACCCTGAAGTGCGTAACGTTGTTTTTTGAGTCTCCAATAACGTGGAACTTCCATATGAATATCTCCTGTTCGGTTCTTTCAGGCTCCAATATAGTCAAAAGAAACTCTCAGGAACTATCAAAAAAGCAATCAACGAGAAGAAATGAGTGGATTTATGTCCATCTGATACATCATTTTGCAGGTAAAGTGAAACAATTGCCTGGGTTTTGGCTGGGCACGTCAACCCGGTTTTTGGAAATGATCAGGCATGGGTAAGCAAGCACCTTGCTCTTTCCGCCACAAATATATCAAGATCATC
>DHUW01000013.1:8988-42616 GCA_002409365.1 Anaerolineaceae bacterium UBA5224
GGCTTATGTTGGCAGGGTTGGGCTTGCTCAAAAAACCACGCAAAAAAGCAACGAAATCAGATTTGCTCAGCACCATCCGCCAGATCCATAACCTGCAGCTGGACACGATTTCGGTGGTCGCCCGCGCTCATCTGCATATCCTCTGGTCGCGGCTTGGAGTTTACAACCCGACCTGGCTGGAAGAACTACATGCCGAAGGTAAGCTGTTTGAATATTACTCGCATGGCGTCAGCCTGATGCCGATTGAAGATTACCCCCTTTCCCGCTCGATGATGCTTACAAAATTTATCGGCTGGGACAATATCAACGACTGGGCTGAGAAGAATGGAGAGATTGTTGAAAAGGTTTTGCAGCACATCCGCGAAAACGGCGAGGTGCGCTCAGCTGACTTTGAAAATAAAAGGTCACGCGGAGCATGGTGGGACTGGAAGGTGGAAAAAGTCGCCCTGGAGCACCTTTATTATCGCGGAGACCTGATGATCTCCCGCCGGGATAAATTCCAGCGTGTTTACGACCTGCGCGAACGTGTTTTACCCACCTGGGATGACAGCCAGGCTCCGAGCTACGAAGACGCGGTCAAGGCGCTGACACTCAACGCCGTCAAAGCACTCGGTTTGTCAAACATCCCTTGGGCAGCTAATTATTTTTATCTAAAGAAGGCCGAAACCGCCAATGCATTGAAAGATTTCGTCCGTGAAGGTTTAATTTTCCAGGTGAATGTGGAAGAGCTGAAGGGCAATCCATTTTATGTTCACTCAGAAAACCTGCCTTTACTTAATGAGGTGCTGGAAGGGAAACTTCGGCCCACCTTATCCACGGTTCTGTCACCTTTCGATCCCCTTGTTAGTGATCGTGCCCGCGCCAAGGACCTATTTGGGTTCGATTATCACATCGAATGCTACACCCCCGCCCCGAAACGCAAGTATGGTTATTTCGTCCTGCCAATTTTACATAAGGGCACCCTGGTTGCGCGGATGGATGCCAAAGCGTGGCGTAATGAAGGGCGTCTGCAGGTGATCAAGTTGTATCTGGAAACTGGCGTAAAACCTACGGTTACCCTGGCAAAAGGACTGGCTGATACGATCAGAACCTATGCCGCCTGGCAGGGACTTGATAAGGTGAATGTTGATTGGACTGAGCCTGAAGGTTTTCGCGAAAACTTGTCAAAAGAATTGTAGGAGCACATGTCCCACGTGACTGGGATATCATCGATATCTCATCCCTCTCCTTTGGAGAGGGTCGGCGAAGCCGGGGTGAGGTATTTGTAGGTCAGACCTGGTCGGGTTGTCTTATTGGGCAGGAGTAGCAAGAAGGGGTAATGCCATCATCAACGCTTACTAAAGTTGTCACAAGCCTTAACCACCGAACAAAAATTCCTTCTCATCCGCCCAATGGAAGCCCTCTTTCCAGGCAAACATCATCAGGCGGTCAATCTCAAATTTCCAGCACAAGTCCTTTTGGTTCAAAAACCGGGCTGCAGCTTCCAGGTCGCACATACTGGTATCATTCATTGAGAGCGTTATATGAGGAATCCATTCACCTGGCTGGTAGAACAGCGATGGGTTGTGCCAGTAAGGACTTAACGCCTCCCATAATTGCTGATGGAGGGCAAGCAGCTCGGTTGTCGGTACAATTCGCAAAAACATCACCGGATCTTTATCCGAAAAGCGGGAAACAATATCGGTTTGTACTTCTATCGGCTTTATTTCAGTGCAAAGAATTGAGAGCGTCTGAGCATATGCCTCATCGTAAGAATCTGCAAACTGCCAGGTGAAATGCGGCTTTGGACGAATAAAAGTATGCTGACAACCAAAGTGCGCATCCAGTTCAGTCCAGATACCCTCGACTGCCTGGTAATAAGGCTCGGGTAATAAGGTCACTAAGGCTTGCATAACATAATGTTATCACGCCGGGCGGCTGGCAAAAGGTTTTGGGATCGTTTTTTCAAGTCGTGATATTATCTTGGGCATGAATAACACTTCTCCATTAAATGGAAAAGATGCTTTAACGTCGGACAATACCGAGGTATTCGAACACCTTCCCGGTGAAGCCCTGGCTGAAAAATTTTGGACCAGATTCACCCAGTTGGGTCTCTCCCAGGGGCTATTTCGGGCTGTCACACTGGTCACGACCATCCTGGTCATGCTGGTTATGGTCTGGGTACTGCGTCGTTTTTATATCAATGCAGACGGCAGCATGGTGACCCAGCTGCAGATCCCCGACCCTGCCCAGGCAATAACAGCACCTGAGCTGTTGATGCCTCCATTAAACGCCAGCGCCCAGGCAACCGGGGGAGTGCAGCGCGACACTGCCGTCGATACTATTTTGCCCGTTCGCAACCGCAGCGACCTCAGCACCTACACCGTTGAACCAGGAGATACCCTTTTTTCCGTAGCGACCCGTTTTGGTCTCTTACCTGAAACTGTATTATGGAGCAACCGTTACAACATCAGTGATGATCCCCACATGATCTACCCCGGTCAGACCTTGGTCATCATGCCAGTGGACGGCACTGTGCATGTCTGGAGTGCCGGCGAAGGGCTGAATGGTGTTGCCGAGTTCTACCAGGTGACACCCGAAGCCATCATCAACTGGCCTGGTAATAACCTACATCTTGCCACCCTGGGCGATTTGGCAAACCCCAATATCGAACCCGGAACGATGCTGGTCATTCCAGGCGGGAAAGGGGAATTTTCTGATTGGCGAATTCCCCGCATCACACGCGAAGACCCTGCCGCAGCGGTCAATGTCGGTCCCGGTGCTTGCCCGGAAAGTTATGACGGTGTGCTTGGTACGCTCAACTTTACCTGGCCGGTAAGCTCTCACAACCTGTCAGGATACGATTATGCTCCTTCAGCCAATCACTTTGGTATAGACATTAGTGGCAACATCGGCGATCCGGTCTCAGCCGTGGATAACGGTGTGGTTGTGTATGCCGGTTGGAACGACTGGGATTATGGCAACATGGTCGTGGTCGATCACGGACAGGGTTGGCAATCACTTTATGCCCACATGAGCACGGTAGATGTAGTTTGTGGTCAGGAAGTCTATAGCGGCGATCTTGTGGGAACAATCGGCGAGACTGGCATGGCATTCGGACCGCACCTGCATTTCGAACTGCGCAATGATGAATATGGACGGGTCAATCCCTGGGACTTTTTGCAGTGAAACGCCTGATTCAAAGCATCATTTTGATCCTTGCTGTCTCTTTGCTGACCGCCTGCAGCGTTTTCAACACGCCTCCTGCACCAACCAAGACGCAAACCACCATGCCTACGCGCACTCCAACGATTTCACCAACAAATACCTTAACCCCCACTCCGACCAACACCGCCACTCCGCTGCCGCCCACACCAACGGCAACACTGACCCAACAAGAGCAGGCGAATATTCGTCTCTACGATGCCAGCCTGACTTACATGGCGTCAACACCTAAAAAAGCACTCGAGGTTGCCCGTTCGATCGACTTCACCGATGGACCTTACGAATCACCTGATAATATGTGCGGACCACTGACCGTCGCTATTATGCGCGATGCTGGCTTTCTGCCTGAAGAAGCCGAACCTCACGACATGTGGCTGCTCTGCCCGAGGAAAGATGTGCCAGAATGTCACGGATTGCGCATATTAGAGCGTACCTTTTTTCCACCAACTGAGTATAATTACATCTGGGTTGATAAAAGTATAGGCAAATATGACTGGCGCAATAACCCACTCATGCCAGGTGATTGGTTGTACCTTTTTGTGCTCAAGGGAGTTTCCAATTACACCGGTTTTGACCATATGATCGTGGTAACAAGGGTGGATGAACGGGGTCGTGCCTATTCGGTCACTAACATCAATCATGGTGATGGTTTTGTGATACGGGAGGAGTTACTTTACGATCCCAGGCGTCCTGGTCAGGGATTGTTTTACGAACTGAGTAACGATGGATTAAGACAAGAGCTTGGCATGACTGGTACAGCAGGTTTTTTGTTAATCCGCGCCAAAAGTCTCAATCCCATTAAGTAAATACAAATTTCCCATAACTATTGTATAATCATTTGCAATTGCTGTTAAAATGAATTATTATTATATAACTAAGGACAGCTAGTTCAGTTCTAATAAATGGAGGAAATATGAGGAAAGAAGATTTTATCTGGGATTTGTGGAATTTAACACGTGAGTTACAGCGCAGTCGCCTGGGATTGTGTTTCGAATTTTGCAAGAAGTACGATTTAACCCAACAGCAAGTCAGGATTCTCCTGCAAATTAAAGCCAACGAAAATACAACGTTGACAGAATTGGCAGAAGAGCTGGATATCAATCCGGGCAATCTGAGCAAAACCTGTAAAGTTCTCGAGGAGAAAGGTTTTATCCAAAGGACTCGCCATGACGACGATAAGCGCGTTTGGACGATTGTTTTGGATGAAGTAGGAATCAAAGCCACTGACGAGATCGCTCAGCACATCCAGGAGGTATTCACCGTATTCTCAAAGAAACATAAGACCGAGGATTTGAAATCCCTGTTGGCTTTACTCAGGGAATATGCTGATTTTTACCACGAGTTGGTGACAAAGAAGTAATTCTATAAATCTTTGCTCGCCTCCGTGTTAAAATAGGGGCATGAAGGACTTTGCAGGCGAAAATATCCGCACATCACCAATAGCAGGAAGCTGGTACCCAGACGATCTAACACAGTTGCGTCGGATGCTTGCCAACTTCCTGGACAACGCTGACCCACCCAATTATAGTGGGCGGGTCAGGGCGTTGGTGTTACCCCACGCGGGTCTGTATTATTCGGGTCAAACTGCTGCTTTCGCCCTTAAAGCGATTGAGGGTCAGCGCTATAGCCGCGTGATCATAATTTCGCCATCCCATAATTATTACCCGGGTGACGTCCTCTCGAGCGTGCACGATGCTTACCAAACACCGCTCGGGCTTGTGCCTGTTGATCGTGATTCGCTCACTTTCCTGGGCAACAGGCTAAGCGAAGACGGACTGGATCTTAATTTAATACGCAATGATCGGGAGCATTCGGTCGAGATCGAACTGCCCTTCCTTCAATACCTCCTTCCAGAAGGTTTCCAGTTGATTCCGCTGATGTTGATGAATCAATCGCTCACAATGGCGAAAAACCTCTCAGGAGCACTGACCGAAGTGATCACGTCGTTCCCTGGAGACGAACCAACCCTGCTGATCGCTTCGAGCGACCTTTCTCATTTTTATCAACAAAGTCAGGCTAACCGCCTCGACCAGCGCTTGATCGAAAGCTTACAAAACTTTGACCCGACCATATTTTACGCGTTAAAAGCCGCTCACAAGGCGGAAGCCTGCGGATATGGCGCCATCGCGACAGTTTTGCTGGCAGCCAAAAAACTGGGTGCCAGCCAAGTGACCATTGCCGATTATCGCACTTCGGGCGATGTTAGCCAGGACTACACTTCTGTGGTTGGTTATGTTTCAGCCATAATCTCGGAAGGTGACGATGAAGGTAAGTAAATGTCCTGCCAAACCGACCCTGATCGTTGTTTTGTGTGTCTTCCTGGTGACGGGTTTTGCTGCCTGCACCCCGATCTATGAAGGGCGACCGACTGCCTTCCCAACGCAAGCGCCCACCGATACAGTAGCACCGACAGCGACCTCCACTTTCACGCCGGCTCCAACTTCGACAATGACCCCGACGCCAACCCTGACCCCCACACCCACGCTGGTTCCAACGCCCACCTCCACCTTCACCCCAACACCGATCCCAACCCGCCTGGCGAACCTCCCCGTGCTAATGACCGGTAACCAGGTTGTGGATTGGTCCTACTACTATGTAACCCAAAAGGAAAACAGGGCAGACGGCGGATTGCTCAACCTCTCGGGAATGGTCTCATTCCAGTTGATGGACCGCGGTATTCACAGCGAAACTATCAAGGTTCTCGGTGAGGATGTGACCGTATTTTATTTGCGCGTTCGTCATCAGTTCAATAATACTCTCTCAGAAGTAAAACTGATCATGACCGGATTCTATGGTGCCAACCTTGAAATTCGCAACCTTCCTGCCGATGGTTCCACCTATGTCAGTGTTCATTCGCGCCGAGCAACCGACCTGTTTGAACCTTGGAAAATTCACCAGGAGTGGACCCTTCCGCCTTCCCAGCGCGAGCCGCTCTTTAACACCATGCGCCTATCAGAGCTGGAACAATACCTGCGGAATCTGCCTGAGCAGGTCATCCTTCTCGCAGACCATCCCGTTATTCTGGAACGGGACAGTTGGAATCAGCTTTACCTCGACATGGACCGCGTCAGCGCATCAGCAGCCCGTTTCTCTCCCTTCTTTGCTTTCAACGAATTGAACCAAATGACCGGGCAAACCACGATGGCCCTCGTCTGGCAAAACTATCTGAGCAGTGGTACTGATATTCCCGCAGATCAGATCAACAAAATGGTCTTTTCTGCTGACTACCTGGTTTTTGTTACACCTTGACCGAAGGTGCTTTGATGAGCGCTTTCGCGGAAGTCAGCATCAATCTCAGTCAGATTGAACGAACCTATCATTATTCAGTTCCGCCCGAACTACAATCGCAGATCCAGCCGGGCAGCCTGGTGGTAGTGCCCTTTGGCAAGCAAATCGTCCAGGGGGTGGTTTTGGCGTTGTTGGATCATACGGAAGTAGCTGAGACCAAAGATATTATCGAATTGCTTGCACCGGACACCCTGCTGGTTGAAGAGCAGATCCATCTGGCACAATGGCTCGCAGAACATTACTTCACTCCGTTGGGTGCTTGCATTCAGCTAATGATCCCAACCGGGCTCTCCCGCCGTGCCGACATTTCGGTTGCGCTTGTCTCAGACCTGCCATCAGATATATCTTCATTCAGCCCAACCCAGCAGCGGTTGCTCAAACTGCTTGAAAATCGAGGTGAATTACGCGGCGCTCAGATTGACCGCGCAGTCCCCAAGGTGGATTGGCGACATGGGCTGGACCTATTACGCATGCTTGGATTAATCGAAACTCGCAACGTCCTGCCACCGCCAAGAGTTTCCGCCAAGACTATCCGCACAGCTGCGCTTTCAATCAAGCCCTCTGATGTAGGTTCAATCGATGAAAAAACACTGGGGACAATACGCACAAATCTCTCGACCAAAAACAGACGGGGAAAGGTCTTGGAGCTTCTCGCCAGGCAAGCTTTCCCGCTGGATTTTTCGTGGATCTATGCCGAAACAGGTGCCAACTATGCTGATCTGACCTACCTGGCTGAAGCCGGGTTGATCCATTTCAACGAAACCGAAGTTTGGCGGGACCCGCTGGCTGAAATTGAGGTGACTCTCGAAGAAGCACCAGAGCTCACCAGCGACCAGGTAAGTGCCTGGAAACATATTCAATCAGAATGGGAGAAGCTAAAACCCAGACCTGTCCTGCTGCACGGCGTGACTGGTTCCGGTAAGACCGAGATATACATGCGCGCGGTGCAGGAAGCGTTGGATTCCGATAAGCAATGCCTGGTGCTGGTACCCGAAATTTCCATGACTCCCCAAACGGTGCGCCGCTTTATGGCGCGTTTCCCGAACCAGGTAGGGCTATACCATTCCAAGCTATCCGAAGGTGAACGCTATGACACCTGGCGACGTGCCCGGCAGGGTGATCTGCGCATCATCATCGGCTCGCGCAGCGCTCTTTTTGTGCCGCTGCCTGAACTGGGCTTGATCGTGATTGATGAATGTGACAACAGCTCCTATTACGAAACCGAACGTCCACCCCTCTATCAGGCAGTACCTACGGCTGAAGCTCTCGCGAACATCAGCCAAGCGAAGTTGCTGCTTGGCAGTGCCACACCGAGTGTGGAGCAGTATTTCAAAGCTCAGCGTGGTGATTGGCTCTTGCAGGAATTACCTAGGCGCGTGCTTGCCCACCGTCAGACGCTGGCAAACCAGGCAATCTCGTTGAAGTTCGAACTGCCGCAGGTAAATTCCGCCGATGATCTGCTCACCTTCGACTTGCCCAGTGTGCAGGTGGTGGACATGCGCAAAGAACTCATCAGCGGCAACACTAGTGTGCTTTCGCGCTCTTTGGATAACAAACTGGAAAAGGTATTGGAAAAAAACCAGCAGGCGATCCTTTTTTTGAACCGGCGTGGGCAGGCTACTTACGTTTTTTGCCGCAACTGTGGGCAGAGCCTGCGCTGCCCGAACGACGACCAGCCGCTCACCTGGCACGGCAGCCAGCAGGGTTTGGTTTGTCATTTGTGCGGCTATACCCGCAAGATGCCGAGCAAATGTCCTAACTGTGGCAGCAAACAGATCCGTCAACTCGGTTTGGGCACGGCAAAACTGGAAGAGGTGGTCAAAATTCGCTTTCCGGAAGCCCGCTTGCTGCGCTGGGATGCCGACACCACCAGGGGCAAAGATGACCATGAGTTGATCCTCTCTCATTTCAGCGCCCATCGCGCCGACATCCTGATTGGCACGCAAATGCTGGCAAAGGGATTGGACTTGCCCCTGGTAACGCTGGTCGGTATCGTTTTGGCTGAAGTGGGGCAGAACCTGCCCGACTATCGTGCCGCTGAACGCAGCTTCCAGGTCCTCACGCAAGTCAGCGGACGTGCCGGACGAAGTCCATTGGGTGGTGAGGTGGTTTTGCAGACTTATCAGCCAGATAATTATGTCATCCAGGCAGCCGCACATCACGATTACAATGCCTTCTACACGCAGGAACTTGAGTATCGGCGCTTGCTGGGTTACCCACCGTTTAACCACCTCATCCGCCTTGAATACAGGAACCTTTCCCAAACCAAGGCAGAACATGAAGCCCGGCATCTGGCGCATATAATAACCGATGAAATTGAAGCAAAAGACATGCAGCAAACCGACGTGATCGGACCACTGCCCCCTTACTATTCAAAGTTACACGGTCTCTATCGCTGGCAGATCATCCTGCGCGGGCAGGACCCTGAAATCCTCCTTCCAGATTTGCCGTTAAGGGACTGGCAAGTCGAAGTAGACCCACCCAGCCTGTTATAATTCGTCAGCAAAATTCTGCTCGTAACCAAACCCGAACATTTTGGTTTATCAAGATGGAGGAGTATTCTATGGAAGAAGAAATTGCAGTAAAGAAACCGCTCAAATGGTACGACGCCATCACCATGAACGTGATTTTCCTGGCGATTACGCTCCGATCCCAAACCCTGACCCCCCTGATCGTCCCGCTGCTTGTGCAGCAATTTGTCGGCGACGCCACCAAGGGCACCAGTTATGGCAATTTGCGCCTGGTTTCGCTGATGGTTGCCTTATTGGTACAGGCCTTGGCTGGGCAGCTTTCTGACCGCAGTACTTCCCGTTTTGGCAAACGCCGGCCTTTCATCCTGGCCGGCGGTGTCTTTGAAATTGTATGTTTTATGGCAATTGGTGTTATCGCCGGCACAATGGATGGCATGGCAGGCTATACTGCCCTGTTCGCAGTCATTATCCTTTCGATGGTTTCTTCCAATATTGGTCACGGCGCCGCCCAGGGTTTGATCCCGGACCTGGTTCCAAGCGAACAACGCGGTCGCTATTCCGCCATTAAAGCTTTTTTCGAATTACCTTTACCCCTCATTCTTGTTGCCTTCACCGTCAGTAAGATGGTCAGTGCCGGCAACATTATGGGCGCAATTATCTTTATCAGCGTCGCCATGCTCATCGCCGTGATTTTGACCATGTTCGTGCGCGAAACTCCTCAAAAAGGACCAGTCGAACCAATGGACTGGGCATCGATTGTTCGGATGGTGGTGATGACACTCGCTTTTACCGGCATCATTCTTCTGGTTGGTTGGGGCGTGAAACAACTGCTGCCTTTTGCCCAGGGACTCGAAGGCGTCCGGTCCACGGTTTTGATCGCCGTCATTGGCGTAATTGGAATGCTGATCGCGGTTGCCTTGGGAGTGATTGCTTCTGTACGCATCAGCCTTGGCAAAGAAGCCAGCAAACGCCCTGCTTTCACCTGGTGGGTGATCAACCGCCTGGCGTTTCTGGTAGGCGCCAACAACCTGGCGAGCTTCGTTCTCTATTTCATCCAGGAAAGATTCCCCCAGTACCAGGGCAGCGCTGCTGCCGGTCCGACCTCACGGCTGATGCTGGCTGTGGGCGTTGCCATATTGATCATTTCAATTCCATCTGGCTGGCTGACCGATAAATTCGGCAAGAAACCGCTCATTTTTATCAGCGGTATCCTGGCAAGCATAGGCACTTTACTGGTCATTTTGACCACCAACATGACCCTGATTTACGTTGGCGGTATCCTTATCGGGCTGGCAACCGGTATTTTCTTCGTCGCCAACTGGGCGTTGGGCACGGAAATTGTCCCGCAAAAGGAAGCCGGGCGCTGGCTGGGGATCTCAAACCTGGCAGGGGCCGGGGCAGGTGCCATTGGAGGTTACATTGGCGGACCAATTGGAGATGGTGCTGGTTACGTAGTGCTGATGGGGCTGTACGGTTTTCTGTTCCTCTTCTCCACGCTGGCGTTGTTCAGGATCAAAAAACCAGATGCAAGTACTGCTCTCGAGGCGTAAAGGCATGATCCAGTTGCGAAGGTGGGAATGGGACTACCTTATGACAACGCCGAACTTTAGTCGTACGTGGTTTCAGTCCAACATCGCGCACAGGCATTCAGCCTACTTGAGACTCTGTTTCACCGAAAGGTAACCTTTCCAGGCATCGTCATCGATATAGTCCTGATAATTCTGAATGGTCACTTCATTGGGTAGGATCTTATCAAGCGAATCCCAACTGATGGGCCACGAAATCGGCAGGCCAGCTCTTGCACGTAAAGAATAGGCACAGACACTTGTGGCAGTTCTGTTATTGCGGATCCAATCGATAAAGATCTTTCCCTTCCTTTTTTCCTTGCTCATAGTGGCAGTATAGAGTTTGGGCCAGCGTCTGGTCATTTCTATGGCAAGGTTTTTGGCAAATGTGCGCGCTGACTCCCAGCCTGGATTGGGCTGCAGCGGGACCATCACGTGATAACCCTTACCTCCGGAAGTCTTCAGGAAGGACTCCAGTTTGAGCTGATCCAGAAGCCCGCGCATATCGCGCACACCCTGGCGTATGTTTTCGAGACCAAGCCCTTCATCGGGATCGAGGTCAAAAACCAGCTGGTCAGGCAGTTCCATTTTTGGCATACGCGAACCCCAGGTGTGGAATTCGATTGCACTCATTTGGACCGACCCCAGGATCCCTTTCAGGTCTTTTATGACAATGTAAGGTTCTTCCTGTCCCGATTTTTCTTCAACCGGGACCTCCTCGATATAAGGTATCTGACCAGAAGCATGCTTGAAGAAAAAAGTTTGTTCTTTGATCCCGTCCGGTGCGCGCAGCAGCGAGACGATGCGATTCTCGAGATGGGGCAGCATGCGTCCTGAGATTGCTTCGTAATATTCCGCGACTTGCCCTTTAGTCAGGTTGTTGTCAGGGTCATATACTTTATCTGGAGAGGATATGCGTACTCCCTGGATCGTAAGCTCGTCAGGTTTTTTGACCTGGCTGATTTTCGTTTTTCTTTTTGGTTCAACCTTTGGCTCTGTCTTTTCTTCTTTTTCCATCTTAACCTCCGATGGCTGCTTATCTTCCCGCAAACCCATGAAAACTCCCTGACGCACAACATTGTCATCCGTCCACTCGGCAAATTTGACCTCAGCGATGAGTTTCGGCGTCATCCAAAATATTTTTTCAGGTGATCGGTATTGCCGGGGAATTTCAAGACTGGCACTCTCCTGCAGATAGGGTTTAAATTGTTTGACCAAGTCCAGCGATTCCGCCTCGGTATAACCTGTACCGGTTCTTCCGGCGTATCTTAACTGACCATCATCCCCTGATACTGCCAAAATCAATGAACTCAACCCAGTACGTTTCTTCTCTGAGCGTGTGTAACCCACGACGATGAATTCCTGTCGCAAAACGCATTTGCTTTTCACCCAATCCTTGCTGCGATCGCTGCTGTAAGTGGAACCCATCTTTTTCGAGACGATCCCTTCCAAACCTTTTTCGCAAAGTTGATCAAAAAGTTTTCGTTCATCGCCCTCTGAATAAGGACTGATGATGATGGATTTCGGACTGTTTTCCAGCATTTCCGCCAGCAGGCTTTGCCTTTGTTCAAGCGGCAACCCGCGGGTATCCTGGTCACCCACAGCTAAAAGATCGAAAGCTACAAAGGAAAGATTGCTTCCTTTGCTGGTTTTTAATGAGGATTGCAGATGTTGGAAATCCGATTTGCCGAATGGGTCAAAAAAGACCGCTTCGCCGTCCAATACCATGTTGGCGGGACGCTTCCAACTCTTGAAGTCCGCAGCCAATCCGCTGAAGCGCTCTGTCCAGTCATGACCATTCCGCGTGATCATCCTCACCTGGTCTCCTTCAAGGAAGACCAGCAGGCGATAACCGTCATACTTGATCTCATGGCGCCAGCCAGCGCTGGAAGGTGCCCTGGAAATCAGGCTTGCCAGCATGGGTGTTGCTGTTGAAAAAGGGAGCGGCTTCTTGAGGTCGACGGTACGTTTCTCAGGCACCTGTTGATCTGGTTTTGGATCCTTTTGCACGCCTTCCTTGGTGATCTCTTCCATGGTTCGACCGGAGCTTACACTTCTTTCCAAACCGCCAATACCGCTATCGTTTTGGACGAATTCGTCTTTTTCTTTGATGAGAAGCCAATTTTTATCATCACCATCTCTTGAGTGGATCCTCACCAGGACGAACTGCCCCCGAAAACGTTTGCCCGCAAGCACGAATTTGATCTCTCCCTTTTCCAACCCTTTGTCAACATCAGTTATTGGAGCCCAGGTACCCTCGTCAAATAACTGAACCGTACCAGCCCCATATTCGCCTTTGGGGATTACTCCCTCAAATTCTCGATAGTCCAGTGGGTGGTCTTCAACGTGCACAGCCAGGCGTTTGACAGCCGGGTTCATCGAGGGACCTTTGGGGACTACCCATGAAAGCAAAACGCCGTTCCATTCCAACCTGAGGTCATAATGTAAACGGCTGGCAGCATGTTTTTGCAATGCATATCGCATGTTCCCACCCGACTTCTCCACTTTTCCCGCCGGTTCAGGAGTTTTATTAAAGTCACGTTTCTTGTTATACGTTTCGAGAGGCATAATGCTATTCTATGTCTTTGAGAGTCAGTTTGCTCATGTTTGTACATATATAGCAGTTCCAGTGATGAGCCATATATAATGCCAATAAAGAAAGAAGGCGCAAGATGAGAGCGATATGGAAAGGCACAATATCTTTCGGTCTGGTTTCAATACCGATCAGCCTGGTTTCAACCAGGCCGGGGAAAGAAATAAAGTTTAATATGCTCGACAGCAAAGATTCCAGCCGCATCCGCTATTTGCGGGTCAATGAAAACACTGGCGAAGAGGTGCCATGGGAGCGCATCGTCAAAGGTTATGAGTTTGAGCCCGGCAAATATGTCACGCTCACTGATGATGATTTCAAGCGGGTGGAAGCAGAAGGTACCCGTTCGGTTGATATTGAATCCTTCGTGAATGCCGAAGATATCGATCCGATCTACTTCGAAACGCCATATTTTGTGATGCCCGATAAAGGAGGGGAGAAACCTTATCTGCTCCTGCGCCAGGTTATGAATAAAGCCAAAAAGGTGGGCATAGCCCGCATCGTCATGCGCGGAAAAGAATCGTTGGCAGCACTTTTTGACCATGAGGAAGCTCTTGTTCTCAATTTATTGCGTTTCAAGCAAGAAATCCGTCCTTCCGAAGACCTGGATATCCCGGAAAGTGCCAAAATCAGCGAAAAGGAGTCCGACCTGGCAGAGCAGTTGCTTCAAAGCATGACCGAGCAATGGGATCCGGACAAGTACAAGGACGAATACCAGGAAAAACTGAAAAAATTTATCGAAGCCAAGATAGAATCCGGTGAAACCGCTGCTCCGGAAACCCCACCTGAAGCTGAGCCTGTTGGCACGCCAGCTGAAGATATATGGGAGACCTTGATGCAGAGTATTGCCGAGCAGGCTGACAAAAAGGAAAAAACTTCAACCAAAAAGACACCATCCAAGGCTAAAAAGAAAACAGAAGCTTAAGAAGGAAAGACAAAGCAGTAGAAAAAAGCCCCCGGAAGATCCGGGGGCTTGCTGTTCCAACTCAGAGTTGAGGTCAGAACTGGGTTTCTACTTATCGCCAAATAGATAGACTAAGTCTGCATCGGCGGTCACGATGATCTGACCGGCTGAAATCGGCACTGATGGAGTCTCAGCGGCTGCACCTCCTCCACGACCAGACCCTGCCAGGGGTTGAACGTATGAGGTGTTGACGACATTGATTGTCTGGAGCTTGCCCAAAGCAACGCCAGCAGTATCGGCAACGGCCATGGCTTTGGCTTCAGCATCCTGGATAGCCAGATCACGGGCTCTTGCGATTGCGCCACTGCGGTCGGCAATATCAAAAGTGATCCCATAAATCTGGTTGGCACCTGCGCCCAAAGCTGCATCCAGCAACTCGCTAAGCTTGGTCAGGTCGCGCACGATGATATAGAGTGTATTGTCCACTGCGAAGGTGGTTCCGATAATGTTTGACATGTTGTCATAACGGTTCATCGAGTAGACATTGAAATTGGAGGTCTGGATATCTTTCGATTCCACACCCATTGCTACGATCGCGGCAGTGATATCAGCTGCTTGCTGGTTGTTGGCTGCCACTGCAGAGGTCACATCTTCTGCTTCGGTATGGATGCCGACATTGATATAAGCCATGTCGGGAACCAGGATCACTTCACCAGTTCCGGTAACAGAGATTGTCCGCAGATTACCTGCTGTTTCGGCTGGGGTTATTGTGTTTTGTGCATTCGCTGCTGGTGCCACCTGACACGCCCCTAAAATTAGAGTTACCAGTAACAAAATGGGAATAGCATAGTTAAAAGATTTGGTTTTCATTTTTACTCCTTTACGAATCTTTCTTCATCTCTTAGACGTTGAACCAAAATTTTGGTTCCAAATATCACCTGTCTGATAAAAAGTAATATGAAATAAAGTGGCACTGAAATCTTTCATAGTTATAATTGCCTTATGATCCGATTTCTCTCACCAATTCAGGATTTCTCATGCCCCTAAATTATGCCTCGGTCGATAACAATGCCAGTAAATACGCTACACAAGCTCAAAACTGGCTGAAAGAATGCAAAAAAATCGCCGGCGAACTCAATAATTTATACAATGAAGCTGCTGCCGATCCAGTGCGACTGCAGCAGATTATTGATTTTGCTCCAAACAACAAAAACAGTGGACGCATTGCCAAACCACTGCATGAAGATCCTCTGCAGAGCTTCCCTGCGCCCACCCTCCCTGACAGATATACACTTGTAATTGCCGATGGTTCACAGATCGTGCCAAACCGCCATCGCTCGCTGCAATTCGGACTGATCAACATTGGCATCCTGGTCGTCAGTTTCGGCAGCGGGCAACCGCCGGAAGTGAATCTGGTTTCGGAACTGCTCGAGTATAACGAGGTTTTGCGGGAAGACGGAAACCTTGCAACAGAGGATGATATCGCTCTTATACGCGATCTGCGTGAACGCACCCTGATCCGCGACCAGGTCACTTCCCTGCTTCAAAGGCCTGTTTTGACTGTAACAGATGGACCACTGGACATCTTCTATCGCAGCGATATCCAGGGCAAGAAAGAAAGGGAAGCTCAGAGTAAAGTCTTCCAACTCGACCAGCAGCTTCAGAAGGAAAATATCCTGAGTGCCGGTTATATCGACAAACCGGGTTCGTCCATGCTGCACAACATGCTCGACATTTTTGTCGAAGTACAAGGTGGCGCCGGACCCGAACCGTATAAAAATCGCATCAGTGACCGTCTGCTGCTGGGCAAGCGCATCAAACCTGGAGAGCGCTCTGCAGTCTTCGAGGTCGTCTCCAAGCATCGCGGAGATCCGGTTGACCGCCTGCGTGTAACATTTTTCTATTTGAATGTCAGCACAGTACCTGAGCATCCCTGGCTGGCGAGAGTGGAGATCCCTTACTGGATCTCACAGGAACCAGATTTGGTCGGGTTGATCCATGCCGCACTGTTTGCTGATGCCCAGGTGCTCGATTCCCACCCATACCCATATTCGCTGCACCGCGCCCACGAGCTGGCAGTGGTGAAACAAGCCGAATATGAAGAAATCGAAAACATGCTGCTTTCAAAATTCTCTGAGGACAGTGAACTCACTGGCTACCGATCCAACAAAGATTACCTGAAAGGTCTTAAATGAGCGAAACACAAAAAAGCATTCCCATCGGTAAGCTGCTGCGTGCTGAAAACAGCCAGTTTGTGGCTGGCTGCCGCGTACGGGAGCTGGAAACCCCGGCTCTGGGTGCCCTGGTTAAAGTGACCCTGGAGGATCAGAGCCAGATCTATGGTCTCATCACGAATATCCTTATCAACGATGACAGCCTCGTCCGCCAGCTTGTCTCCGGAGTAAGTATTCCCACCGAATACACCGCCGACAACCGCTACAACCGCAATTTACCAGTTGAAATCCACGTGCTGACGGTTGGATATGCTCAAAATGGGCAGATCTCGCATCGCCTGCCTCCACGCCCACCGCTCAGTTTGGATGAATTGCACCTCTGCGATACAAAAGAATTGTGCGATTTCACTTCGCTCAACGAACAGGCGTACCTCCGTCACATCCTGCGGCTGATCGACCGACCCGTTGAAGAAATTTTGGCCGCGCATTTACGGCAGGCTAAGGCTGCCCATGATTCTGTTGGTGACACGGGCTGGTACAGCCAAGCCTGTCAAAAGCTGATCACCCTGCTGCGCGATGATTACCTGCGACTTACCACTGTGTTGGACGTATTGACCGACCTGGAGCGTGAATAATGGAAAACGGAACCCCTATACCTCAAAACCCTGAGATTGGCTTCGTCATTGGCGGCGGGTTGGAAGCTGACCTTGATGTTCGCCTGACAGTTCCCCCGCAGGAAGTCCAGGAAGGTGCTTTTGTCGTAATCGACAGCAATAACTGGCGGTTTTATGGCCTGGTCACTGACCTGCGCCTGGCAGCAATTGACGAGCAGTATGCCAACCAATTGAATTCTCAGCGTTTTGCTCCCCACCTGGCAGAATATCTCAACAAGCAGACCCTTTTCACCAACCTGGCAGTCATGCCGGTTTTAATGAAGGATCGCGGTCCTGACCCTGCTTCACCCGGCTACTGGGGTTGGCGCTTAAATAATATGGATGATCCGGCACCCATGCCGGTCAAAACCATTCCAGACCATCATGCACCAGTCAAGCTGGCAGGGAAAGCCGACATCGCCGACATCTTTGGCGAGGAGGACAACAAGACGATCTTCCGTGTTGGTAGCACCCGCGAACAGGGGCATCCGGTCTGTCTGAACCTGGATAAATTCGTCCAGCGCTCTTCCGGCATTTTCGGCACAACCGGCTCGGGTAAGTCATTCCTGGCGCGCATGATTCTGGCTGGTCTGATCCACGCCGACCATGCCTCCACCCTTATTTTCGACATGCACAACGAGTACGGTCCTGACACGAGCTCCTCGGATACCGGTCAGGCAGTGCCGGGTCTGAAGGGCAAATTTGGCAGCAAAGTTCAACTGGTTGGGCTTGGATCAGGGGCTAAGTTTGGGAAGCTGATTGCCGATATCGATCTTGAAATCAGCCACAGAGATATTAAGGTCGAAGATATTTTGCAGCTCGCTCAGATCCTCAACCTCAAGGAAACTACTGCCACCACCCTGGATAAACTGGAAAATGATTTTCATGAGAATTGGTTCAACGCTTTTATGCAAATGAACGTGGGCGGGGTAATTGAGAATGAAGAGGGCAAAACTGAACCTGCCCCTGACAGCGTTGCTTTCTGGGCACATCAGGCTGGTATTCACCCCGGAGCAGCAGAAGCACTACGCAGCAAACTGGGCCGACTTTTCAATCGCCCCTATCTGATCGATGCGCCTGCCAGCGACGGTCTGCAAGCCATTATCGACACACTCCAAAGCGGACGTCATGTTGTGCTTTCCTTCGGGAAGAACGACAGCGAACTCGACTACCTCCTGGTCACCAACCTGATCACTCGCAAGATCCGCGACGCCTGGGAGCAATCCACCGAAAATTATCACAGCGGCAGAAACAAAGCTGAACCGCGTCCTTTGGTAGTAGTAGTGGAAGAAGCACACAAGCTACTCAACCGCGAAATGGCTTCCCAGACCATTTTCAGCACCATCGCACGGGAAATGCGCAAGTATTACGTGACTTTGCTGATCATCGACCAGCGCCCATCCCAAATCTATGATGAGGTCATGTCCCAACTGGGCACGCGTATCTCTGGCTCATTGGGCGATGAAGACGATATCAATGCCGTCCTTTCCGGCCTGCCTGGCAGGGGCGGGCTGCGTGGAATGCTCGCAAAACTGCAGCCAAAGGAAGAGGTGCTCATGCTCGGATGGGGGGTACCCATGCCGATTCCGATCCGCTCGCGCCGTTATGACCAGCAATTCTGGATCGATCTTTTAGGAGAGAAATCCAAGCCGAAATCGATCAATGACATCAACAAAGGACTGGGGATGGATGATGATTCCGATTAAACTGAGTCTGGCTGGTTTCACCTCCTACCGCGAACCAGTTGAGATTGACTTCACCGGTTTCGACCTGGCGGTTATTTCCGGGGCGAATGGCGCCGGCAAGTCCTCCTTGCTTGATGCCATCACCTACGCACTCTACGGAAAAGCCCGCGGTCAAAACGAAGCCATCATTAACATTGCCAGCAAAACTGCCGAGGTGACCCTCGATTTTGAATATGAAAATCAGGTCTATCGCGTCACACGCAACAACACCCGCGGAAAATCAACCCAGGTCGACTTTTTCATCCAGCAGCCCGGCGAAGAGGCTGAAGGAAAAAAGTGGAAAGTTCTCACCGAGCGCACCGTGCGAGAAACTGACGCCAAGATCATCAAAACCCTTCGGCTGGACTTCGAGAGTTTTGTGAATGCTTCATTCTTCCTCCAGGGAAAGGCAGACTCCTTCGCAACCAAGAAACCTTCCGAGCGCAAAGAAATTCTGGCAACAATACTCGGGCTGGATCAATGGGAAACTTTCCGCAAAGCCGCTAATGAAAAGAATCGTCAGGCTCGGGCTGATGCTAAAATCCTCGAACGTGACATCGCCGCCATCCAGGAGGAGCTCGAGACTGAAGAAAACCGCCATCATGACCGCGAATTGGTGGAACGCGACCTGGCGCTGCTGCGCGAAAAGGTGAGCAGTCTCCAAGCCCAGCTCGACACGCTGCGTGCCAAAGCGCAGCTGCTCGCAAACCAGGCCAAGCAAGTGGAGGCTCTCAAACTCCAGCTCGACCGCTCACGCCATGTTTTGCAGCGCAAACAGCAGCAGGAGCTTGATAAAGAAACTATGCTGGCAGAATATCAGCAAAAGCTGGACCATGCTGCCCAGATTGAAATTGCCTATAAGCAGCTTCTGACTGGCCGTAAAAATTTGGAGGGAATGGATGAACTCTCCCAGCAATATTGGCCGCTTGAGCGCCAGCGCTCTGGTTTGGAATCGCAACTTCAAAGCCACCTTCAATCACTCGAGCGGGAGATTCATTCGCTTCAGGTTGAAGAACAAGACCTGCAAACCGCTCTCAATGCATCCCAACTAAAGCGAGCCAGGTTAAAAGAGCTGAATGGAAAGCTTGCTGCGCTTACAGACACGGTTGACCTGCAGGAATTGAATAACCAGATCAAGGTTCTTACTGATCAGATTGCGGAGCTGGAAGGTCAAAATGGCAGCCTTAAGGCGCAAATGGAAGAATTGGCAGCCCGCAGACAAAAGGTGGAAAATACGACTAGCTCGGTCTGCCCGATATGCGGTCAAGACCTTACACCCAAGCACCGGCAGGAAATTATCACCGAGATCGGTGTTTTAGGAAAACCCCTGGGCGATCAACACCGCGCCAATCGCGCTCAAAGCGAACGTCTCAAAGCGGACAAACTGAAACTGGAAAACCAGGTAACCCAAGCACGCCAGCAGGAAGTCCAGCTCATGAACCTTCAGCGCGACCAGGCACTGCTGCAGCAGGAGCTCGATCTTCTGCAGGAGCGTGAGAACCTGTGGGA
The DNA here is from genome assembly GCA_002409365.1 of Anaerolineaceae bacterium UBA5224. Lineage (GTDB taxonomy): Bacteria > Chloroflexota > Anaerolineae > Anaerolineales > Anaerolineaceae > Mesolinea. The sequence goes on from DHUW01000013.1 coordinate 29,071, forward strand.
GACCGGCAAAGCAGCCCGCCTGCAGCAGGCCATCCAGGAGCGGGATGAGCAGAGCTTTTTACCTGAGCTTCGCCAGCAATTGAGCCAGCTCAACCAGCAAATTGCCACCCTCGTCTACGATCAAGACACTCATAATCGCTTGCGTCAGCAGGTCCAATCCCAGGCTGATGCTGAAAAATCGTGGCAGGAACTCCAGATCGCCCGGAACAGTTCCCGTTTGCTGCAGGCTGAGCTTGAGTCGATGCAGAGTGAGATCGAGCATGAGCAGGAGAGCTTGCTCGAGGTGGAAACTCGGTACCAGGTAGAAGAGGCTGCCCTGGAACAGGCTCAGGCTGAATCACAGGACGGTCGTGAGGTTGAAGCAAAGCTTGCAGCTCTGCGAGAAGAGCAGGATGTCTACAACCGCAGGCTTGGCGAGATAGATCAGGTTTTGGCAACCATCCAAACCCAGCGTGAGCGCCAGGTCAGACTACGACAGGAAATGGAACAAACCAACGAGTTGATCAGGCAGTATACCAAGCTCGAAACTGCATTCAGCAAGGATGGGGTGCCCGCCATGCTCATTGAGCAAGCCTTACCCGAGCTTGAAGACCAGGCAAACAAGCTTCTTGCCCGGCTTTCGGATTACAGCATGAGCGTTAAGTTCAACAGTCAGCGTGAATATAAGGACGCAAAACGCAAGGATAAGATGGAAACGCTCGATATCCTGATCAGCGACGGTTCGGGCTCACGCGATTATGAAACCTATTCGGGCGGCGAAGCCTTCCGCATCAATTTTGCTATCCGCCTGGCACTCAGCCGAGTTTTGGCTCACCGGGCAGGGGCAAAGCTGCAAACGCTGGTGATTGATGAAGGTTTCGGCAACCAGGATGCCCAGGGGCGTCAACGTTTGATCGAGGCGATCAACACTGTTCGTCCGGATTTTGAGAAAATCCTGATCATCACCCATATTGAGGAACTGAAAGATTACTTCTCCAACCGCATCGAGGTCACCAAAACCCCCACCGGCTCCAAAGCTGAAGTGATTTTGGGTTGACCAATAGTGGGAAGAGGCTCACTTGCCACCTTCGCAAAAACAGTAACCATATCGTCGGGAAGGGGCTCGACCCTTTCCGCGATTATTATGACCATGGAACGGTGCAAGATCGTTCCCTACTTGTACCCTCCCTTTACCAATTTTCCTCATGGGAAACCCTCCGTTACGCCTCGTTGATAACCTTACGCGTGATAAAATTAAACTATCAATAAATCTGTTTACTATGTAATGTTACAGGTTTTATAGACCTGATTTCAATTGAATTGAAGAACAGGAGTCCTCATGAGCATTCATCCTCTCGCCGGTAAACCCGCCCCCATCGAATATCTCGCCAATATTCCCCGCCTGGTGTCCGCTTATTACACCATTCACCCCGAACCGGGTGAACCCAGCCAACAGGTCTCCTTCGGCACCTCCGGGCATCGCGGAAGTTCCCTGAATGGCAGCTTCAACGATGATCATGTTGCCGCTATCACACAGGCGATCATCGAACACCGGCGGGGTGAAGGCATCCGCGGTCCGCTTTTCATGGGCATGGACACGCACGCCCTTTCTGAACCTGCTCTCTATACTGCCATTGAGGTTTTTGCCGGCAATGGTGTGGATATTCGCATCCACCAGGATCACAAATACACTCCCACACCGGTCATCTCGCATGCTATTCTGACTTTCAATAAGGAATTCCCCGAGACGCTTGCCGATGGCGTGGTGATCTCGCCTTCCCATAACCCACCGGAAGATGGCGGTTTCAAATACAACCCGCCCAATGGCGGTCCCGCAGATACTGGCACGACCAAATGGATCCAGAATCGCGCCAACGAGATCATTGCCAACAACATGAAGGATGTAAATCGCATTCCTCTCAACAAAGCCATGGCAGCGGATACCACCACCCAGATCGACTTGATGACTCCTTACCTGAAAGACCTTAAAAATGTGATCGACATGCAAGCCATTGCCCAATCCAAGATCCGTATCGGAGCCGACCCACTGGGCGGCTCAGGTGTGGCATTTTGGGAGCCGATGGCAGACATGTACAAACTGAACCTCGTGGTGGTCAACAAGCGCGTCGACCCCACTTTCTCCTTCATGACCCTTGACAGAGATGGCAAGATCCGCATGGATTGCTCTTCGCCCTACGCCATGGCGAGCCTGGTTGCGATGAAAGGTGATTTTGATCTTGCCTTTGGCAATGATGTTGACTTTGACCGCCACGGCATCGTCACACCCAGCGTCGGCTTAATGGACCCCAACCACTACCTCAGCGTCGCCATCTGGTATCTCTTCCAGCATCGCCCGGGTTGGTCGAAAGATGCCGCTGTTGGCAAGACGCTGGTTTCCAGTTCGATCATTGACAAAGTGGTCCGAAAAATTGGTCGCAAGCTCTGCGAAGTGCCGGTTGGTTTCAAGTGGTTCGTACCCGGTTTGCTCAGCGGTGAGATCGGCTTTGGCGGTGAAGAGAGCGCCGGCGCCTCCTTCCTGCGTAAGAACGGCACCGCTTGGACCACCGATAAGGATGGTTTTATCATGGATCTCCTGGCAGCCGAGATTCTGGCAGTCACTGGCAAAGACCCGGGTCTGCATTACCAGGATTTGGAAGCCGAGTTGGGTGGTTCCTGGTATGCCCGTGTTGATGCCCCTGCCACTGCAGAGCAAAAAGCGATCCTTGGTAACCTTTCTCCCGACCTGGTAAAGGCTGAGACTATGGCTGGCGACCCAATTTTACACAAAATGACCACAGCCACCTGCAACTATGCCCCCATCGGCGGGTTGAAAGTTGTTACACGGAACGGCTGGTTCGCCGCCCGTCCCTCCGGCACGGAGGATATTTATAAGATTTATGCTGAAAGCCTGAAATCAGGCGAACACCTGGCGCAGATCCAGTCTGAAGCGCGTAAAATTGTAGATGCGGCTCTCGCGGAGTAGATAGTTTAATGACGAAAGGCAGATTTTGAGTAAAACCTGCCTTTGTTGTCTGTTGTCAACGTTTTAGTGTTAATTCAAACTCCCAGATTCCAGCCATGTTACCAAACAATGTTTTTACTACATGGTCAGCCAACACGGCAATGACCTTTTCATCTCCAGCAAACACTGAACTTTCCTTGATTTGATAACCCTGACAGCCATCTTCCTGAGGACATTCCAGTTCCAAACCAGGAAAATCGTCCTGCATGATTTCTTGAATATGTTCAATATTCAACACCAGATCTATACCGAGAGACTAAATTTGACGGGACACCTGGCACAAATCCAATCCGAAGCCCGCGAGGTTGTAGACGAGGCGATGAGTTAATAATTAATCACAAGGTAGCTGCCTCAGTTTCTTGTTCCATAAATTTTAGTAAGGAACGGTTTTCAGAACGTCGCTTGTCACTATGTTGAGTGAGGGTTCTAATGCTCTTATCTTAAGATTTGACCTAAGCTCCATCTCTTGTCTCATCTGGCGTAGGTAGGCTGAACAAGCATAGTTTCTATTCCGAGTAACTTTCCTCATAAAGACCTTGTTACACCTTTGACTTATGCGACTCATATTTGGTATATGATTGTTACTGGAAAAAATCTTTTATTGAGGGAAAATGGTAAAAAACAAAACAAATCAAACCAGACACAATGGAACGGGATCGATCGTTTACGCAGGTGGAGTTGCCTTCCGGGTCTGGGCACCTTATGCCGACGCTGTCGGCATTATCGGTGAATTTAACCAATGGGTGGAAGGCACCCACCAGCTTGAAAATGAAGGTACCGGTTATTGGTACATCGATGTGCCTGGCGCAAAAGCTGGACAGGAGTACAAATACGTCATCCAATACCAGGGTGAGCGTCTTTACCGTATCGATCCTTATGCCCGACAGGTCACCAATTCAGTCGGTAACAGCGTGATCTATGATCCTAAGAGCTTTGACTGGCAAAACGATCTTTACCAGCTTCCACCTCATAACGAACTGGTGATCTACGAGATGCACATTGGCTCATTTACAGCCGGAGAAAACCGCATGCCTGGCAACTTCAAGGAGGCAGTTGGGAAGTTTGATCATTTGAAACAATTGGGGGTCAACGCCATCCAGGTCATGCCAATTGCTGAATTTCCCGGTGATTACTCCTGGGGGTATAACCCAGCCAATATCTTTGCCGTGGAGACAACCTATGGCGGTCCGGATGCCTATAAACGTTTTGTCCGGGAAGCACATCAAGCCGGTTTTTCCGTGATACAGGACGTTGTTTACAATCATTTTGGACCTTCCGACCTTGACTTGTGGCGGTTTGACGGCTGGCACGAGGGCGACTACGGCGGCATCTATTTTTACAACGATGACCGCGCGGAAACACCCTGGGGAGCCACCCGCCCTGATTATGGACGTCATGAAGTGCGCCAGTTCATCCGTGATAATGCCCTGATGTGGCTGGACGAGTACCATGTCGATGGGCTGCGCTTCGATTCCACTCTCTACATCCGTACCGTTAATGGCGACGAACAACGCCCCTTGCCGGAAGGTTTCAAGATGATGGCGGACATCAACGCCGAGATCCGCGCCAAACATGCGCATGTGATCCTGATTGCTGAAGACCTGAGGGTTAACCAATCCATCACAGAAGATAGTGACAAAGGCGGGGCGGGTTTTCATGCTCAATGGGATGCAACCTTCGTTCATCCCATCCGCTCGATGATTGAAGCAGTGTCCGATGATTCCCGCTCAATGGGTGTTCTCAAAAACCTGATCTCGTTCAAATACAATGACGATGTTTTCAAACGTGTAATCTATAGCGAAAGCCACGACGAAGTGGCTAACGGGAAAGCCCGTGCTCCGCAGGATATCGATCCTGGCGACCCCACCAGCTGGTTTGCCCAAAAGCGCTCCACTCTGGCAGCTGGGTTGGTCTTCACCACGCCAGGTATTCCGATGATCTTCCAGGGGCAGGAATTTTTACAGGGCGATTGGTTCCAGGACGATATGCCTCTGGATTGGGATATGAATGAGGACTTTCATGGTATTGCCCGTCTATACCGCGACCTGATCAGGCGGCGCCGGAATTGGAATGATCAAACCCGCGGTCTGCGCGGTCAGTTTTTGAATGTGTTTCATGTAAACGAAGAGAACAAATTGGTGGCTTTTCAGCGCTGGGATCAACACGGTAAGGGCGACGATGTAGTTGTGGTCGTTAATTTTGCCAATGAATTCGAAGAAAATTATCAAATCGGTTTGCCAGATGGCGGTCTTTGGAAACTCAGGCTTAACAGCGATGCAAAAATTTATAGCGATGCTTTTGCCAATACCAACAGCGCAGATGTGGAAGCTCAACCAGGTGAAAAAGATGGCCTCTCCCACCACGGTTCTATAAATATCGGTCCGTATTCAATTTTGATTTACAGTCAGGATAGGGAGTAGCAAGGAACTGGGAACAGTAATCTGGGATCTGGAAATCTGGTGCAGGGAACGGGCACCGACTGTTCCGTATTATATTGATCACCTTATCGGACGTAGTGGGTTTATACGCTCTGCCAATAGTCAAACAGACCGGTCCTAACACTTCGCAATGGTAATCGTACAAACACCCTTTCCTCGGATTGCATTGGTTCCACCGGAAGGTGGAAGAGGGTTGGGGTCGAAGTCCTGCCACAGGTGGGTGCGGGTCTTATTTCGTATAGTGTTTTTTACTTCCATTCGCCAATAACCGAATTTTCCTCCCATTCCTCGAATAATCTGTTAAAATATACGCATGGATTGATCATGCACAGCATAACCCCTACTCCCTCCCCGGCTTTGGTAAAACACGTTGGGAACGACGTGGTCCGGAGGGTTGCGCCCTATCCGATCGACACCTACCCCGAGCTGGTTTGCGAAGTTGCTGCCCTTGCCTATCAAAACAAAGATTTTCTGCTTTTCTTCCGTGGACAGGACCGGGATTATCTCAACAAAGCCGGTAGCAGCACTTTTTACCCCACGATCTATCGCAAAGATATTCTTACCGCCCACGAAGTCTATTCGCGTTTCGACACCCTCGAAACTGCAGAATTACAGCTATTAGACGCCTTTGATTCCGCCCAAGTGGAAGGTCGTCAGGATGTTCGGCGCAAAAGTTACATCGCCTGGAGCATCCTCCAGCATTATGGCGTCTGCGATACACCTCTACTTGACCTAACCCTCAGTCTGCAAGCCGCTGCCAGCTTTGCGCAATACAAAACCCAGGAAGAACGAGGGGTTGTCTTCGTTTTTGCCCTGCCCTATCCCAACAACCGTGTCACTTACAATGGCGAACATGAAATGGTTGTCGTGAACCTGCTTTCGGTTTGCCCTCCGCTTGCCCAACGCCCCCGCTTCCAGGATGGTTACCTGGCAGGCACGCTGGATTTAACCTGCGATTATGGTGATAAATCGGAGCTGGACTTCAACAACCGCCTGGTCGCCAAATTTTCGATTCACAACGATGCCTCTTTCTGGGTCAGCGACTTGAAAGGCATCCCCGATCACCTGCTCTTCCCACCCGACGACCCGATGGCCGATCTCTGCAAAGAAGTTAAAACTCGTCTCATCAACGAAATAAAAAATATATTTGTTCTTTAGTTTTGCCCAAAACCTGGAGGAAGAAAGTGTCAAGACGAGGATCAATCACTAGTTTAATTCGCTATGCAGCAAATCAATCGGCAAAAATTGGCCGTGAGAGGGAACTAGCCCAGAAACGACAACAAAGAGAGCAAGAAAGGAGAGCCAGAGAGAAGGAAAGGCAAAGGATTTTCGAGACTAAAGAAGCAAGAGCTAGATATATAGAATCTCGGATTGAAGATGTATCCGAGGAAAATGATTTATTACTCCATGAGATGTCGTTATTGCAAACAATTTTGGATTCCTCTTTAAATTCTTCTCATAAGATTAATTTTGAAAAACTGAAAAGGAAAGAGACATATCCGCCTTTCAAAATACCTGAAAGTGAGATTTATAGTAAACCTAAACCCCAACATTCCGATTTCATTAATAATGTATATGTTCCTAATAAAGTAACCATGCTCATTCCTGGCATTAAAAAGAAATACATGTCAGATATTGCGAGAGCTGAAGCAGAATACATAAATGCGTTGGGGCTTCATGAAAAGCTTACGCAAGATTCTGAACGTAACATTGCTTTGAGGAAAGAAAAGTATGAAAATGAAAAAAATTCTTTTATTCAAGAAGTGAGAAAACATAATCTTGAAGTCGAAGAATTTGAAGCACTCTACGGAATTGGTGACGAAGAAGCGGTTACCGCATATTGCATAATGATTCTTGAGCAATCGAAATATCCTGAAAATTTCCCTAAAGAGTTCAGGCTCACATATTCATCCGAGCCTAAAGAAGTTGTTTTAGAATACGAGTTGCCTACACTAGATATTATTCCAAAAACCTCAGGTTACAAATACATTAAAATACGGGATGAAATACTTGAGACACCTCAAAAGCCAACAATCGTTAAAACCCTCTACCAGGATATTGTCGCATCCGTATGCCTACGCACAATTTTTGAGCTTTTTACTTCAGATCAAGGAAATTGGATTGAAGTCGTAACTTTCAATGGATTCACCTCGACCGTAGACCCCTCGACGGGTAAGGACATTCGACCGTGTCTGATCTCTGCCAGGGTTTCAAGGGAAGTTTTCGCAAACATCGATTTGAGTAGAGTGGATAAAAAAGCATGCCTCAAAAATCTAGGTGCACAATTCTCTCCTCGTCCGGACGAAATGATAGCCATTAAACCAGTCGTCACATTTGACATGGTTGACAAAAGATTTGTTCAAAGTAGCGACGTTTTATCTGACCTCGATTCAAGACCGAACATAATGGAATTGACACCTTTTGAATTTGAGATACTCGTGACAAACTTATTCAGTGGAATCGGTTTTGATACTAAACAAACGAGATCATCAAGAGATGGTGGGGTCGATGCAATCGCTTTTGATTCCAGGCCACTTCTTGGTGGAAAGATTATTTTACAGGCAAAGAGATACAAAAATGTCGTTGGAGTATCTGCTGTGAGAGACCTTTATGGAACCATGATAAACGAAGGTGCTAACAAAGGGATATTAGTTACTACCAGCCATTATGGACCAGATGCATACACTTTTGCTAACGATAAACCCATAGAGCTGATTGATGGAAACAGTCTTTTGTACTTGTTAAAGAGTCAGGGTATAGAAGCAAAAATTATAATGGAAGAATAGTCTTCAAAGGTACTTTGCGGTAGAATCCTACCGTTATGAAAAAGAAGAAGAATTTACGCAATTCGGTCAAAGCCGTCATCATCCAGCACGGCAAACTGCTGGTTTTGCGCAAGCAGGACAATGGCGGCGCTTACACGGTCCTTCCCGGAGGAGGGCAAAACCATGGCGAAACCCTGCACCAGGCGCTCAAACGCGAGATCCTCGAAGAGATTAGTGGCAAAGTCAAAATCGGTAAGCTGCTGCATATCCGCGAGTACTTTTCTGAAAACCACAACTTTGCCCTTGAAGAACGAGATGTTCACCAGGTGGAATTCTTTTTCAAATGCAAATTAGTGGGAGACTACCAGCCCAAAAACGGTCACACCCCTGATCCACATCAAAAAGAAGTGGTCTGGGTCGCTTTGGGCAAGTTGGACGAAGCCAATTTCTACCCTGTTTGCTTGAGGAAAATCCTCTCGGATCTCAAACACAGCGATTCACCCGTCTACCTGGGCGAGTGTAATTAATTTTTTTATAGCCCCTGCCAGTAACGGTATAATGAGGAAATTAACGGGCGTATCTTTCCACCCCGAAAGGATACATTATGCGTGAAGGCTTCCTCTCTACTGATGAACTTTTATTCCTGAAAAAAGAAAAAAACAGTCTGAACAACGCGCTCACTACCCTGGGCGGCTTCACCTTGCCCGGCGATGACCTCGCCAAGCTGCGCAGTGCGATCGACCAGCTCGACGAACTTTTCCTGATCGTGGCCGCAGGTGAATTCAATGCGGGTAAAAGCGCCCTGATCAACGCCCTGCTGGGCGAACGCGTTTTGGAAGAAGGCGTCACCCCTACCACTGCGCGGGTTACGCTTCTGCGTTGGGGAGAAACTTATTCACAGACCGTAATTGATGATGGTTTTGCCATAGTTACGCATCCTTTGCCCCTGCTCAAAGAGCTCAACATGGTCGATTCGCCCGGCACAAACGCCATCAACCGCAATCACGAGCGTCTGACCAGCGAATATATCCCGCGTTCTGACCTGGTGCTTTTCGTTACCTCCGCTGACCGACCAATGACACAAAGTGAACGCGTCTTTTTGGAAAATATCCTCACTTGGGGCAAGAAGGTCACGTTGGTTGTCAACAAAGTCGACATTCTGGATGGCGAGCCGGCGGTGGAGCAGGTACGCGATTTTGTGAGCAGTAATGCCGAGATGATCCTGGGCTACAAACCAGAAATTTTCATGGTTTCAGCCCGCTTAGCTCAGAAAGCGCAGCAAATTGCTGACCCAAATGAAGCAGCACGCTCGAGACAGGATAGTGGCATCGAGGAATTGGAACGCTTCATTACCGAAACGCTGGATGATAAAGCCCGTCTTGAACTCAAACTGCGCAATCCAATCGGGGTCGCCGCACACCTGGAACAGACTGCGTCATCAGCTGTTGAACTTCAGGTCAAGGATATGCAGCAGGATTCTGCCCTCACAGCCGAGCTAGAAAATACGATCACTCAATATGACAAAACTTTGCGCGAAGAAATTCCACCCCGCCTGGCTGAGGTGGAAAACATTATGATCAATTTCGAAAACCGTGGGCACGACTTTTTCGACCGTACCATGAAGCTGACCAATATCTTCAACCTTGCCAAGACCGAAAAGATCAAGGCGCAGTTCCAGGAGGAAGTGCAGGGTGATGTCTCTGGGGCGATCGACAAGAAAGTGCGTGGGATGATCGATTGGATGGTAGATAAAGACTTGAACACCTGGTACCAGGTGGCAGGGGCACTGGAACAGCGCCAGGCACAGAGCCAGAAAGAACTGCCCTCCTCCAAATCACCCCAGGCTGCCCGCCGGCAGGAACTGATCGACAATGTCAGTCAGACCATCAGCCTGATCGTCAACCGCTATGACCGCAAGCAGGAAGCCGAGCAGTTAGGCGATTACGTGCAGGAATCGGTTGCCCAGACTGCCCTATTCGGCATCGGTGCACTGGGGGTGGGTGCGATGGTTGCCACAGTTTTGACCACCAAGGCGCTGGATGTGACCGGAATTGTCACTGCCGGTACGTTGGCGGTACTCGGCTTTTTCGTGATTCCCTACAAACGCAAGCAAGCCAAGGAAGATTTTGCAAAAAAAATGGCAGAATTGCGCACCACGCTCAATGAAACGCTCTCGAATACTTTTAACAAGGAAGCCGACAGCGCAGTTAAGAGGTTGCAGGAGAATATTGCTCCTTACGTTCAATATGTTAACGATGAGCAATCGCGCCTTCAATCCAGCTGCACCACGCTGCAAGGATTGCAGGACGAACTAAAGGCGCTTGACAGCGAAATCCGCCAATTGGTGGCATAAAGGTAAAGCGACTCTGCTGAAATTATGAATGAGAAATTTGATCTTCCACTGAGATTAGGTCGGGAAACCGTCTTTGAGAGTAATTATTTACAACTCCATATCGATCGCGTCAGGCAGCCCAACGGTGCCATTATTGAATGTTTTCATTATGTGGAATATCCGCGCCCAGCAGTTGGCATATTGGTTGAAAACGAGCGGGGAGATGTGGCTTTGTGCCGGGTGCCCAGGTATACGACCCAAACTTGCCACTGGAGCGTTCCAGCTGGCGGCGTGGAAAAAGGGGAAGAGGTCCTGGTGGCTGCTCGCAGAGAAACCTGGGAAGAAACCGGCTTCGACTCTTTTGATCATCGATTGATTTACTCCTACTATCCTCAACAGGGAAGCAGTAACAAGCAGTTTCAGATTGTCTTTTGTAAAGCTGGTAAAAAGACCGGCCAACCCGACCCGGATGAGATCAGTGAAGTGCGCTGGTTCAGCCGTCAGGAGGTCGAAGGTTTAATAGAACAGGGCGAGATGGACGATGGTCTCGGCCTGACAGCTTTGCTTCTCTGGCTACGCGATTCTACGTAGGGAACGGACACTGACCGTTCCGAATCACACGGACGACTTTGGGCTATGCTCAGGATGACAGATATCCATTAAAATCAATTCATGTCAGCGCAGGGCGAAAGTCGAATCAAACCCAATACCAGCCAGATCCTCTTTTGGATGGGGATGGTAGTCTATCTGCTTACGCGCTTCATCGCCCTTGATAAATTTCCGATCTACTTCTTTTCCGATGAAGCCATTCAAACCATGTCCGCTTTCGACCTGATCAACCGTGGGTTTCGGGATATCCAGGGCAACCTCTTCCCAGTCTTTTTCGAAAACGGACAGCAATTCAACCTTTCGCTTTCGGTTTGGCTGCAGGTGCTGATCGCCTGGCTGCCTCGCTCGGTCTGGCTTACTCGCGGTCTGCCCGCCCTGATCAGCCTGGTCTTCCCGCTTTCAGTCTCACTGTGGGCGCGGGATTTCTGGAAGAGTAAATACTGGTGGCTCGCTCCATTCGTCATCAGCGCCCTGCCTGCCTGGTTTTTACATTCCCGAACCGCCTTTGAAACCTCCCTGGGAGTCAGTTTCTACAGCCTTTTCCTTTTCTATTACCTTAAGTATCGGCTGCAAAATTGCAAACTCCTGCCTCTGGCACTGCTTTTTGGCGCATGTGCCTTCTATGCGTACGCGCCGCTGCAACTGGTAGTGGTCGCCACCGGGCTGGTGCTCCTCCTAGTTGACTGGCGCTATCATTTCCAGGAGAAAAAGAGCCTGCTCATCGGATTTATCACCCTCGTGATTCTTTCGCTTCCTTATTTCACCTTCCGCCTAACAAATCAGCAGGCGCTCGGCACGCAATTGAACCTGCTGCGGTCATATTGGCTCAGTGACATTCCCTTCCTGAACAAAGTTGGAATCTTCGTGGGCAAGTGGCTGCAAGGGTTCAACCCGCTTTACTGGTTCTTCCCCAACCAAACCGATTTGATCCGCCACCAGATGAAAGGGCTCGGGCATTTGCCCTGGTTTTTCCTGCCATTTTTTCTGCTCGGTATGTGGCATTGCTTGAAAAAGTGGAGCCAACCAGCCTACCGACTGGCGCTGATCGCTCTGCTGGTAGGGCCATTGGGAGCTGCCTTGGCCAATATTGCCATTACGCGTGTGCTGGTGATGATGGTGCCCTTCAGCCTGATGATTCTGGTGGGTTTCGACCAGTCGCTGAGTTGGCTTTCAGAGAGAATACCTTTCAAAAATCTGCCTTCCTACATCTCCGCGTTCGCCATTACTGCATTTTCAGTGTGGATGAGTTGGTACGCGATTGTGAAAGGTCCGCTCTGGTACCCGGAGTATGGGCTTTATGGCATGCAGTGGGGTGGGCAGCAGCTCAGTCAGAAAATTACTGACTTCAAACAAGACAATCCTGGCGAAAAATTGAAACTGAGCCCGAGCTGGGCGAACAACACCGACATTATCATGCGCTTCTTCCTGGGTGACCCACTTCCGCTTGAGATTGGCACGATTGAAGAGTATGACCTCTATTACCTGGCATTTGATCCTGACCAGGTTTTCATCATCACATCCGATGAATACAAATGGCTGCTTCAAAACCCAAAGTTTGACAAGGTCAAGGTGCTTGACCAGCTTGAATGGCCCGATGGACGCACTGGTTTTTATTTTTTGAGCCTGGCGTATTCATCTGATGCCGAACAAATTTTTGAAGTCGAATTGCAGGAGCGCCGTAAACCTGAGGTGAGCGAGTTTGACTTGTTGGGTCAACGTGTGACCATCACCTATTCGCGTCTGGACCTGGGAACCATCGCGCATATTTTTGATGGCGATAACGCCACGCCTATGCGCACACTTGAAGCCAACCCGCTCGAAATCAGCATCGGTTTCCCGCGACCCCTCAATTTGCAAAAAGTGACTGCCATGGTCGGTGCACCTGCTACACGCTTCAGCGTTGCTATAACAATGGCCGGGAGCGAACAAAAAATTATATTCACAGAAGCGGTGCAGTCTTCCGACCAAATCCGCCCAATCTCGATCGATTTTGGATCAATATACCAGGTCAGCCAATTGAAAGTTTGGATTGAAAGCATCAACGAACCTGAGCCCACCCATGTGCATTTGTGGGAGTTGATCTTAGAGTAAAAACAGAATCGGGAGGTAATACTCCCGATTCTTGAATTTAATACTTACCAGAACTATTTTTCTGGAATGACAAAGTTGAAACGGTGATTGGTCACCAATGGGAACACGTCACAGGGAATGTTTTGTTCATCAAAACAAGGTCCACACGGACCGATCGTCCAATCCAAGGTTGCTTTTGTTTGAGCAGCCAATGGTTGATTTAGTTCGTAAGTGTAGCTGACATCTATAGGTTCGCTCCAATCATTGATTTTGGTGAGGTCATCAACCGTGGATCCCACTTTCGTTACAGCTTGAGCCGGGTCAAGGCTTA
>DHUW01000069.1:0-6694 GCA_002409365.1 Anaerolineaceae bacterium UBA5224
ACACGTGATCAAACCCACCATCCCAGCAGAATTGATCGACGAAGACACCAAGATCTATGTCAATCCCACCGGTCGCTTCGTCATTGGCGGACCTATGGGAGACGCCGGTCTGACCGGACGCAAGATCATCGTTGACACCTATGGCGGTATGGGTCGGCATGGTGGCGGTGCCTTTAGCGGAAAAGATCCGACAAAAGTTGACCGCTCAGCTGCCTATGCTGCCCGTTGGGTCGCCAAAAACGTGGTTGCTGCTGGGTTGGCTTCACGCTGCGAAGTTCAGCTCTCCTATGCCATCGGTGTGCCGGAACCCCTGAGCATCAACGTGGAAACTTTCGGCACTGGCAATGTGGACGATGAAAAGATCGCCGAAGCGATCAGCCAGGTTTTTGACCTGCGTCCCCGCGCCATTATCCGTGATCTGGACCTGCTGCGCCCAATTTACCGCCAGCTTGCCAGCTATGGTCACTTCGGTCGCGATGACCTTGACTTGACCTGGGAAAAGACTAACAAAGCTGATGCGCTGCGTGAAGCTGTTGGCGTTGGAAACTAAGACCTACATTTCAAAACATTACGCCATCAAAAAGAAGCAGACAAATCTCTGCTTCTTTTTTTTGTATAAACTCTGTATCATATTGCCTTGACATCTATATAACAAAAAGGCTACTATTCTTCCAAATGAAACTGAAACGAAAGTTACTGGTTGTCGTGTTGAGCATGCTTTTTTTGTTCTCATCTGTATTGACGGTTAGTTTTGCGGTGCAATACGTGGAAGCAGAGAACCGCCCCATCCAGGAAGCAACGAGGCAAGCCCAGCAGCTTGCCACCCAAATGGCTAACTTCTACCTCACAGCCACAGCTCAGCCAGGCGCTACCCCAAGCCCTACGCCCACCAGCCTGCCGACCGTTACCGCGCAAAAGTTGCTGATGCCGACTGTCACAAAAATGCCCACTCCCACCCCTAACCCGCACGCCGCAGAGCTTCAGCAAGCACTCTCGCAGGTTGATATCGACTTCGCTGCCTGGCAGAGTATCAATCCTGCCATCCATGCATGGATCCGAAACGATTCCATCCGCGTGGACCTCCCGGTTGTGTTGCCGCCTGACAACGAACACTATCTGACACGTGATATCGATTTATCATACAAAGCGATGGGCTCGATCTTTTTTGATTTTCGCAATAAAACTGATTTCACAGATCGCAACACGATCATCTATGGGCACAATTTTGACAATGGACTCATGTTTAGCAACCTGGTGTGGTACAAAGATCAGCGCTTTTATGAGCAGAACCCATACTACTATCTTTACACACCTGAACAGGTTTACAGGGTAGATATTGCCGCCGGTATCGTCGTTTCTGAGACAGACATCACTTATCTGGATGTCGACTTCCGTTCGGATATGGAATTCCGCAGCTTTATTCAAAAAATAAACCAGAATTCACTACTTGAATCTGAAATTGAGCTCTCTCCCAGGGATAAACTGGTCACGCTCTATACCTGTACCAACGACTGGCAGGGACAGCGTTTCGTGGTTATAGGCAAAGTTACGTCACTTGGCATCTTCCCGATGAACTGAGCCAAGGTTCGTATCACTCATCGCAAAGATTATACACACCCTGTACATAATGTAGAACTGAAAACTGAGGGATAGTAAAATTTTCCTCCATCAGGTTTATTAAGATATTTGAAAGGTTAGCCATGAAAACGATTACTACCATCCTGATTGCACTCGCTTTGCTGATTCCGCTGGGCCAGGTGGAGCAACCTGTAACAGCAAGTCAGAATTATCAACTGAACCTCTCTCATATAGTGTGTCTCGGGGATTATGTTGAAGTTCACTTTGTATTGCTTTTCACCAGTGAAGGAGATGATATCTCTGATTTGACATACACTTACGGGGTCATCCCGCCTGGCGCGCGGACCGGCAATGTTGTGCATTTTACTGACAACGTGGCGCCTGGTTACTACAATATAACCAGCGCCTCGGTTTGGGTGAACGGCATCGAAGTGACACTCCACAACCCCGGTGCTTATGCTGGTTATTATGGCTGCCAGGTAGAGCCCACCAGTGCACCTACAAACACGCCCACCAACACGCCTACCTACACGCCGGTTGTTCCAACCAATACACCTACCAACACACCCACCGACACGCCAGTTATTCCAACCAACACCCCTACCAATACACCCACCGACACGCCGGTTGTTCCAACCAATACTCCTACCAATACACCCACCGACACGCCGGTTGTTCCGACCAATACACCTACCAACACACCCACCGACACGCCGGTTGTTCCGACTGAAACTTCAACGCTGCCAACTCCAACATTCGAAATCACACCAACTGATGCTCCTGGCGTTATGCCTACACAGCCAATTACCACTGCCACTTTCTCGGTGCCGAACACAGGCAATGATGACAGTTTCCTGGGACCTGGCATTGCAATTGCAGGGTTTGCAACTCTCGGGCTGGGGATTGCCCTGAACACAATTTTGCGCAAAGAATATGCTGCCAAAGGAACAAAAAAGTAACCCTATAGTAAAGTAAAAACAACCCCTGGATTTTTATCAGGGGTTGTTCTGTATACCTGGTTTTTTAAGAAGAATTCCAGAGAGACACTCAGCTTTTGACTTTCAGGTACAGCCAGATCAAACCAAAAATCAGTGCTGCGGCGAGCAGACCGATGCTGACCTGGATCGGAACAACTGGTTTGCTTTTCACAGCTTCGTCAGCCTGGGACTGTTCCGCGGCCGGTTGTTCAAGCTGAGCAAGGCTTAAGTTGGGAGTTTCTTTCAGTACTGTTCCCACCTTTTCCGGATCGATGCCATAGATTTTAGGGGCTTGATGAACCCGGGTTGACGGAGTCGGCACTGTAGTCGCTTCTGGCACAACTGTCGGGATCGTCTCGGGAAGTATTTCTGCTTCAGGGATAGCCATAACTTCTGTAGGGGCCGGTTCGATGATTTCCCCAGCACCAACACCTTCCATTGCGGCAGTCTCTCCAGTGGATAAGGCATTCGGATCGATATAAATATTGATGCTCACACCGCCAGTATCATAGACCTCACTGCCTCCGCCCTTTCCACCAATACCGTAATAACCGGAATTCCAATTCAACAGGTAAACCGGTTCGGATGCCATCGTCTTAATTCCGGCACCCTCTTCTGGTACCGCCTCTGTTGGCGGACCTTCTCTTAGCATCGTCGTTTGAGCGCTGTCCTCGCTCATAGGGGCTGTTAGCGAAACATTATTAAAAATTAACTGGCTGCCAAAGATGACAGCGACCAAAAGCGCTGAGATCGCGCTCGCCCAACCAAAAACAGGTTGCAGGAAGCCACCACGCTTTGCCTTGCGGGCTTCGGCACGGGTAAGTGTGAAATTATGGGGGACCTTGCAGCTAGGCAACTGGCCCATCGTACTTTTTAGCCTTCGTTGCTGGCGATATAGAGCTGTCAGATAAGGGCAATCGCATAAACGCTGATCAAACTCAACCTGCTCCTGTGGTGTCAGGGCATGATCAAGAGCTACGTTTAATAATTCCAGGTCTCTGGATGTAACATTTTCTTGCCTAATCATCTTTTTCCTCGTTATTCAGACGAAATTGATGAGGCAAAAGTTCCCCTCTGGATTGTAGACATTCCTGCATTTTCAAACGTGCCCGGCTGAGCCGGCTCTTCACTGTTCCTACTGGGCTTTGAATTACCTCCGCGACGGTCTCGTAATCCTCCCCCGAGACGTCCACCATGATCATCACAACACGGTGTTTGTCATTCAGCTTATTAAGGCAATCCTGGATTGCTTTTTCAAGCTGTGCATTCATCATTGTTTCTTCTAAACCTGGCGATTTATCAGCCACCCACTCAGGTGATTCAATAGGATCACCTTCGTCGGTTTCGGGTTCAAGCGGTATTGATGGACGACGTTTTTGCCTGCGCAGCTCGTCATAACAGGCATTGGTGACAATTCGCAAAAACCAGGCTTTAAACGATCCGCCCCGATAGCTGTCAAGCTTCCGATACATGGAAATAACCGCATCCTGAGTGGCATCAGCGGCAGCAGCTTCATCAGCCATAATGCGGTAGGCAACGTTAAAAGCTAAATCCTGGTAGGTCAAAATTAACTGGTTAAATGCATCCAGATCGCCTTCAACAGCCTTTTCGATCAGAAGTGACTCTTCCATAAGCATATATGTTGCAAGTCCTGCGCCAGATAATTACTGGTGCTACTGATCCAATTGTATCGTAAAAATAATCAGGCTTTTTTGTTGTCCTGGTCTGAGTCACGCAAGTGGGGGAACAAGATCACTTCCCGCAATGTATGTTGCCCGGTGAGAATCATCACAAAACGATCCACACCCAGCCCCAGCCCGCCATTAGGCGGCATACCATAGGCCATCGCGTGCAGGTAATCTTCGTCCATTGGGTTAAGTTCTTCTTCATCGGCGTTATAGATATGCCCCATGTCCAAGAAGCGTTGTTCTTGGTCAAGGGGGTCGTTCAACTCAGTGAAAGCATTACACAATTCCATACCACCGATATAGCCTTCAAAGCGCTCCACTGTGTTGAAATCTTCCGGTTTTGCCTTTGCCAGTGGCGAAATGTCGCGCGGATAGTCATAAAGGAATGTTGGCTGGATCATGATCGGTTCCAGGTAAGTTTCGAGTAGAGTATTGATCAATTTACCGCGCGAGACACCTGGTTTGAAATCAATTTTCTTTTCACGCATCGCTGCAGCCAGCGAGTCAGCATCCGGATATTGCTGAATGTCGATGCCAGCCTGGTCGATCAAACCCTGGCGGATCTGCAGTCGGTTCCAGGGTGGGGTCAGGTCAATTTCATGCCCCTCGAACTGGATCTTCATCGTACCGAGCACTTTTTGGGCAACTTGTGAGACCATCTGCTCAGTGATCTTCATGATTTTCTCATAGTCGGCATACGCCATATAGAATTCCAGCTGGGTGAATTCCGGGTTATGCTTGAAGGAGACACCCTCGTTTCTGAAATCGCGACCGATTTCGTAAACGCGGTCCAGCCCGCCTACCAATAGTCGCTTCAGGTAGAGTTCAAAACTGATACGCAGGTAAAGTTCCTGGTGCAGTTGGTTATGATAGGTAGTAAACGGTTTGGCAGCAGCTCCACCGTAAATGGGCTGTAAGATAGGGGTTTCCACTTCCAGGAAACCACGTTCATCCAGGAATTCCCTCAAAGCTTTGATTGTTTTTGAGCGGATTTTGAAGATCTCTCTTACTTCCGGGTTGACCGCCAGGTCCACGTAACGTTGGCGATAACGCGTTTCAGGGTCGCTCAACTGGGCATGGCGCACAACTTCACCATCCACAACCTCATCTTTGTCTGCCGGCAGTTGCAATAGCGCCTTTGCGAGCATGTGGAAATCTGAAACCTGCAGGGTCACTTCCCCCCGCCTGGTGCGGAACATGGTACCGCTGGCTTCAATAAAGTCACCCAGGTCATAAAAACGGACGAATTCATCCAATTTTTCTTCACCAAGCTCATTGACCCGCAAAAGCAGCTGCACCTTGCCACTGCGATCTTCGATGTGGGCAAAACTCAACTTGCCCATATTTCGGATGGCGCGTAAGCGTCCTGCCAGAACAACCTCCACAGGTTCGGTTGAGCCTTCGCCTTCAATTTTTTCAAAAGCAGCAACAGCATCGGCATTGTTATGGGTTTTATGCGAACGCGTCGGGAAGGGTTCCACGCCCTGTTCACGCAGTTGCTCGAGTTTGTTCAATCTTTGCTCTTCTAATTCGGAAAATTCGTCTTTCAGCATTGTGCATCCTTTACATTAAAAATGCCCCACCGGGTCTGGTGGGGCATTCAGTTGGTTTCTTTTACTCGATATTCAAGATCTCAACTTCGAAAGCGCCACCGGGCGTTTCCACCTTGATCTTCTCACCGACCTTATGATTGATCAATGCATGACCAATCGGCGATTCGTTCGAAATCCTGTCTTCCAAAGGGTTCGCCTCAGCCGGACCAACGATCATGTAACATTCCGGATCGTGGCCTTCCTCTTTGATCGTAACTTTTGAACCGACCTTGACGATGCCCTGGGTGTTTTCTTCTTCACCAATGATATGCGCATTGGCAAGCAAAATTTCCAAGTCCTTGATGCGGCCTTCGACAAAAGACTGTTCGTTTTTGGCGGCTTCAAATTCTGCGTTTTCGATCAGCTCACCGTCTTCCATGGCGTCTTGCAATCGTTCAGCAACTTCCTTGCGTTTGACGGTTCGTAAAAAATTCAATTCTTGTTCGGATTTTTCATAACCCTCACGTGTCAGGTATGAACTAGGCATATTTTCTTCCTTAGAATTATCCTTCCCCTCAGGGGTATATAAAATGCGCGCCGAAGATTAAAACCCTCAAACGCTAGACCAATATTATACTATGTTTACGACAATTACAAGCTATGGTAATAGCCAAAATGACTAATTCCAATTGGGTGGAGCCGGCTGAGGCTCCTCTCCCCGTCCTTTGAACAACCAGCCCATAATCAAACCGAAGATGAATCCTCCGATGTGGGCGAAGTAGGCTGTGCCACCCTGGTCGGGTGCTCCCAAAGAACCAACACCACTAAGTAATTGCAGCAAAAACCACAAACCTAGTACGATAATCGCTGGCACAAGTGTCAGACGGGCAAAGTAACCAATTGGCACAAAAGTATATAC
>DHUW01000069.1:7052-7920 GCA_002409365.1 Anaerolineaceae bacterium UBA5224
AAGTAGAGCATGTTGCCGAGCAGGTGCATCCACCCGCCATGCATGAACATGCTGGTAAACATATTAATAATTGAGAAATTGGCAGGAACCAGGGCATATTGGGCATAAATCTGGTCAAGATTGCCTGAGTTCAGGAACATCCATAAGAAAACGAGCACATTAATCGCAATAAGAGCGTAATTCACATAAGGAATACGGCGGGTTCTTATCTCATCACGAATAGGAATCATGTTGAACCTCTTTCATCTAGATTTTTCTGATAATATTACCTTCACTCGAGGGTGATCTCGATAAAACCCTCTACGCTCTTCTGGTAAAAGTGTTGCGATTTGGCACATGATCTCGGTTGTACCCAACTCGAGGATATCTTTCTCGCTTTGTCCTTCCCCCGGTTTAGGCAGATCAAAAGGTTTTCCAAAAATCACTTTGACTTGCATCTTCTTTAATTTCAGAAAACGGCTCATCATATCAGCCGATCCTAAAACAGCCGCGGGTATGATTTGTACCTTATTCTTTACCGCCAGCAAGACAGCACCAGGTTTTCCCTCATGCAGCTGACCATCTCTGGAGCGTGTTCCCTCCGGAGCTAAACCGACGATACCACCTTTTTTCAAAAAAGCTGACGCCTCTCTGAAAGCTTCGAAATCGTAGCCTTCCCGGTTGATCCAGATAACCCCTAATTTTCGCAGGAAAGGACCAAAAAAAGGTGCACTTTCATATTCTTTTGCAACCATTCCAACGATATCTGTACGAGAGGTTGCCATCATCAAAAAAGGTGTATCCAACCTGCTGATATGACTGGTAGCAAGCACAAATGCACCCTGATCGGGTACATTTTCACCACCGACCACCTCGAAGTTTGCCAATA
>DHUW01000104.1:0-2021 GCA_002409365.1 Anaerolineaceae bacterium UBA5224
GTGCATCTCCGCTGGTGGGGGCGAGCAACGTGGAAAGCATTGAAATTGTTGTCGTTTTGCCGGCACCATTCGGACCGAGCAAGCTGAATATTTCACCTTCCTGGATTTCGAACGAAACATCGTCCACGGCTGTCAGGTCTCCGAACTTCTTTACCAGTTTTTTTGCTTCTAAAATTGCAGACATAAAAACTCCTTAGGTTCGTACCCTTCAACCAAGTATAAGGAAATTCCATACAGGAACAATAATCTGTAAGCAATCACACCAGACCATTACAGGTTGTTAAGGTTTACAGATTTGAAAATTGAGGTTATTCACTGCGATAGAGTGCTTCGTTTAGCATATCGGAAATTGCGTAAAAATTAGGCATCAAAACCCATGCTCCCTCGTAAGTGATCCAGTTCGTAACCATTTCGTTGCTGACCGAAAAACGCCGGATGTTCTCTGTGTTCAACAGCGGCTTTGCCATTGGCAAGAGTGACAAAACCTGAGTGAGTGGGATGTCGGTGTCCACATATTCACGATACAGCCCATATAATTCAGGCACTTTCACGAGCATATTGAGGTTGACGGCTTTTTTGAAGATTGCCATCACCACTTCCTGGGCACGCCGGTTCCGGTCAAAATCCGAAGTTGTCATGCGCGAGCGGGAATACCAGAGTGCAGTACCACCGTCCATATGCAGTTCACCGGGTTCAATGACACACCAGCCACTCGGATCAATGTCACAGCTGTCCTGTAGTTCCTCGCTGACCATTACATCAATACCACCGATGCTGTTGACCACATCTCTGAAACCGTTATAGTTGACCAGCATGTAATAATCAGGACGGAAACCAAAATTAGCCTCGAAGGTGTCCTGCATCAATGGAAAACCGCCCAGTTGCCAGACAGTGTTGATTCGGTTGGACCAATAACCTGGAATGGTGATGTAAAGATCGCGAGGGAAAGAGATCAATGATGCGGTTTGATGTTTCGGATTGATCGAGAGCAGCATGATAACGTCTGTCCGGAAGTTGCCTGCCCCAAAATCGTCTGCGCCCAGCATAAGGATATTCACCTGGTTAGCCGGCAGCTCACCCTCTGGGATGATCGGTACAGGGGTGGGAGTAAACATAGGTTGGGGGATGAGCTCGATGCTGCCATCTTCAAGGATGTTGGCAAAAGAATTTGGCTGGAAAGGCGTGGCAGTGCGTTCCATCCCGTTCAGGCTGATATACCAGGGCGAGCTTTCGGAGTGGGCCATCGCTGTGATGACGACACTTCCCAGAATCACACCGATAAAGGACATGGCGAGGACGAAAATGATTGTCAGTGTTAAGGTTTGATGTTTGTTAAATCGCATAAATTTAGCCTTTGCTTTCTTCGGCTTGGTCTGTTTCTTCGTCCTGGTTGGTCAAACCCTTTAATAATAAGCTGGCTTGATCGATGGCATTTTTTAGTTGGGCGGTCTGCTCAGCATTGCGAGCGATAGTCTCTTCAAGTTGAATTTTCTGGCTCCGTAAAAAATCAACCTCAGCGATGCTTTGCTGATTTTCTTTAATAGTTTGCTTTAGTATATCCAGCTCAGTCTCGAGCTCTTTTTGCCGTTCGACCCACAGTTTCACTTCTTCGGTCCAGGAGGCTTGGGTCTGCTTTAATTCGTTTTCCAGTCGCACCAACTCAGCCTGATTTTCGCTTCGATTGGAATTCAGTTGGTTGATCTCGGTTTCCTTTTGGAGCAATTCTGCCTGCAATTCGCCAACTTGCCTGGCATCCTGTTCGAGGGACCCGGCTTTCGCAAGCACTTTCCCCAGGTTGCCTTGCAGGCGATCCAGGCGCTCAAGATCCTCCAAACCCCATTCTTTATATGTGTAAGGGCTCAACCCCAAAAATGCCCATCGTGGTTGATCAGGTTTTGCTTCGAGCGGATAGAGCAAGAGATTACCAATCCGGTTGTATCCGCTAGATTGCATCAGGTACCTCTTTTCCGTGGCCAGTTCTGATTTATGGTTGGAAATCACCACTTCACCATTCACCAACT